>JAYZBJ010000234.1:0-11619 GCA_036338795.1 Pseudomonadota bacterium
CATTCGCGAGCGCGTAGAGCACGAATGCAGTATCATACAGGTCTGCGCGGGCATCGCTGAGCCCGCTTCCATCTGTTGCCAGGACACGACCAGCAAGCCCGTCTGAACGCAGGCAGGGGCCTTTCAGCGCATTCACGCCCATCTGGATCAATCGCTCTGCCCGGTCCCGTTCCCAGCCGAGATCGTAGGCCATGCAGAAAACATAGGTCTGCCGAGCCTGCACCCGGACGCGCGTTGTATCCGTATCCACCGGGCGATGCGTCAGGTCGAGAAACTCACGAAACAGCCCATGGCCGCCAGCGCCTTCCTGGCCCCAAAGTGGGAAACAGGATTCGACCATCCAGTCCCGCGCCTCTCGCGCGCGCCGCTTCAATGCTGAGGATGTCATACGCGAAAGCCCTCACATTTCATGGGTTTTTGGCTCGCCTCTTGGTGCCGCCATTGCTATCAAGCCGTCAACTCCGTTTCCTTCACGATCTCATCACGCAAAGCCGGGACCAAGATTCCATAGATGTCAGACAGGGTCTTCTTTTTCGCTGCAGTTATGGTTGCAGGCCTCATGGTTCTGCTGGGCCTCGCGCCCGCCATGGGTCAGAAGCCATCGGGTCCAGTAAGTGGTGGTGGTACAGATTACCGGCGGATTGAGGTGTCGGGACAGCAGCTCAATCGCATCGTCGCGGGCGGTGAAGCCGATATCGAGCTGACGCGGGCAGACGGGATGACAGTGCTGAAGATCGGCGCCGAAGTCGACAAGCTGAGTGAAGACCCGGTCCAGGGGCCGCACTTTGTGCTCGCGCCCGATCTGGAGGTCGCTTTCGCGGGTCGCCCTATCAGGGTGACGGTTAATGCCCGCGCCGCCGACAAGTATGGTGCGGAGACCATGCGCCTGCACTACTGGGTCGGCAGCGGCGAGGGGTCTGGCTGGGAAGAGTTTCCACTGACGCGCACGTTCACGGACTATTCGTTCGTATACGAAACGCCGCCGCGCAATGTCGGCACTGACCCCGGCTATGACTATATCGCGATCCGCCCGCTGGTGCCTGAGAAGGAACGCGCGGTGTTTATCTCATCCGTGGTTCTGGAACCACTGGCCAACGCCAAGGAATAGACGTGAAACAGCTGGTCCGCCTGCTTGCAATCGCTCTCACCCTGAACTTGATCGCCGCGTGCGCCAGCCGGACGATCACGCTGGTGCCGCAGACTGAAGGCCGGGTGATCGCCCTCGATAGTGGGCAAGCTGTGTCCAGTGCCGAAGTCACTGTACCGGGCACTGGCGTGACGGTGACGACAGGTCGTGATGGGCAGTTCGTCCTGTCGGCGCTGACCCGCGAGGAATCACGCGCCATGCTGCCCGCTTCTGGCGTTTTCGTTGACCAGGCCGACCTTGCCGCGATGGCCGGCGACCTGCGTGCATACGGATTTGCTGAGTTTCTGAGCGTTTCAACCGAGGCCAACCGCAACGTCACACTCTTTGCGATATCGACGGCATCCCCTGCCGATATGAGCGGTGTGCCCGAAGGTTGTACGGCCAGCGATCAAACCCGGTATGCGCTACAAATCCTTGCAGCGTCCGATAGCCCGGTGTTGCAGGGTTGGCTGGCAACCGATCTGGAGAACCGCCGATATCTGCGCGACCTCCTTCGCGGGCTGCTTTTCGCTGACCGGTCATCTGAATGCGCGCCATCGACGGCGCAACGCATCGCATGGGGCAAACTGATCGACGACGCCTTCGAACGGCCGGCTGCCCACTGAGCAGCAATCAGTCCGGATTTCAGTCACTTCGATTAATGTTGCGGTCATTCCCGTTGTGGCATTCTGACCGGAATGTCACGTGGACTTCGCCTTTTCATGATCTCGCTCGCCGGGCTTTTCCTGGCCGCGACCCCGCGCGAGTTCACGCTGGAAGAGTTGAGGGCGCTCGAAGCCGAACGAGATGCGGCCCTGCGGCAGCTGAAAGCCCTTGAGCAGGCCGAGAATACGGCCGTACGCAACGTTGCGAATCTTGAGTCTGATCTCATCGCCGCAGCGATGGAAAGCCGACGCCGGGAGGATCAAGCTGCGGCGTCAGAGCGAAAGCTGATCGATCTTTCGGTGCGCCTGCGCTCAGCGCGCGAAGAACTGGTTCAAAGCGACGCCTATCTGGAAGATATCATGGCGAGCCTTGCGGTATCCGGCCGCCATCGGCCGCCTGCCCTCATCGCCTCGCCCCGCGAAGCAAATGACGCGATCCGAGCCGCCATCGTAATGGGCGCGACAGCACCCGTGCTGAATGACCGGACGAAACGCCTGACCGATGAAATCGCAGAACTGAAGACGCTGGAATCGCAGGTTCGGCGCGAGCAGGCGCGTCTTGAAACGAATGAAGCACGTCTGGAGCTGAAGAAGGCAGAGATCGAACAGCTCGTCGCAACAAAGAGAGCCCAGTTTGAGAGCGTCAGCACGGAAGCTGCCATGCTGCGCGCCCGCGTCGACAAGATAGGTGGAGAGGCCAAGACGCTTCGCCAACTCCTCGTCGCACTGGAAAACACGGCCCCAAATGCTCCCGGGATCAAGCCGGACGGTCGGATTCGCCTGGCGGCCACACGCACAACGCCGAACACCCGAACCGATGCTCCCCGCCCTCAGGCATCGCTGGCAAACCTGAAGCCGCTTGGCCAGGATACGATTGGCGGGCTGCTGCGCCCGGTAAGCGGCCTTGTGTCGCGCAGCTGGGGCCAGAAGCTGCCGGACGGCGAAGCATCAAAAGGGCTGTATATCCAGCCACGGTCGGATTCTGGTGTTGTCGCTCCGGTCGATGGGACAATCGAATATGCTGGGATGTTCCGTACTTACGGCCAGCTCTTGATCATTTCGACAAGTGATGGCTACCATATTCTATTGAGCGGGATGAGCCGCATCTACGGCACTCCTGGCCAAACGGTAAAAGCAGGCGAACCAGTCGGCCGCATGCCAAACCGTGAAATTCCACCTCCTGAGCTCTATCTAGAAGTCAGGAAGGCTGGTGAACCAATGAATCCAGCGCGCTGGATGAAGGGCGGATAAACCGCCGGAAGGGAGAAGCTGACGATGCGGGCAATGCTTACAGGTGCGGCCATTGGCGTGGTTCTTGGCGGTCTTGCCGTCGGAGTTTCTGCTTTCGCGTGGCCTGAGTCCAAACCTGCCGATAGCCGAGCCGAAACGTATCGACAGCTCGATCTGTTCGCAGAAGTGCTCGCCCGCGCCCGCGCTGACTACGTTACAGAGATCGACGAAGCCGAAGCGATGGAAGCGGCCATTAACGGTATGCTCGGCTCACTCGACCCGCATTCCTCCTACATGTCCGCGGACGACTTTGAATCCATGCAGGTCCAGACGTCCGGCGAATATGGCGGTCTCGGCATTGAAGTGACGATGGAAGACGGCTTCGTCAAAGTCATCACACCCATGGATGACACGCCTGCAAGCCGCGCCGGCCTGGAGAGCGGTGACCTGCTCACAGCGATCAACGGCAAGCCCATTGTCGGCCTCAACATTGATGATGCGGTGCGGGACATGCGTGGCCCTCCGGGGACTGAAATCATCGTGACGGTGCTTCGCGAAGGCGAGGATGCGTTCGACGTGACGCTTGAGCGCGAGGTGATCCGCCCGAAGTCGGTCACGTGGGAAGTCAAGGAAGACGATATCGCCTACTATCGTGTTTCTACTTTCAACGAACGCACAACCGAGCTTCTCGAAGAGGCCATCAAGGAATCCAGCCGTGAAATTGGCGGTCGCCCGAAGGCCATTATCCTAGACCTCCGCAGCAATGGCGGCGGCCTTCTCGATCAGGCCATCTCGGTCAGCGACAAATTCCTGTCCGGTGGCGAAGTCGTTTCGACCATCGGCCGTCGGCCGAGTGACATTGCGCGGTACAATGCGCGCAATGGTGAAGTCTTCAAGAATGTGCCGATGGTTGTGCTGATCAATAACGGGTCTGCCTCGGCATCCGAAATCGTTGCCGGCGCACTACAGGATCGCGGACGCGCCACGGTCCTGGGCACCACCAGCTTCGGCAAAGGGTCGGTGCAGACGGTTATTCCGCTCGGATCAGACCGGGGGGCGATCCGCCTGACCACATCGCGCTACTACACACCAGCGGGCCGCTCCATCCAGGCGACCGGCATCGAACCCGATCTCGAGGTTGCACAAGCCCGCATCACTGAGGAAGAGCTCGACAAGATCCGCCGCTTCTCCGAAGCCGATCTTCCTAATGCCCTTGCCAATGAAGAGGGCAGCGAGCGCCGGATTCCACACATTCCTGACGATCAGCCGCCAGAAGACTATGACGGCGATGATTATCAGCTTGATCGCGCGCTCGAATTCATTCGTGGTGGGCAACTCACGGCAGGCCGCAATCCTAATGCGGGTTAAGAAGTCTTTGCGACTTCTTAACCAATCGCCTCCAATCTGATCCTTCGCAGGCAGATTTTATCGAGTTCGAGAGGCGTTTGATGAGTGATCGTGTGGCCAAGGACCCATCGCCGTTTCGCAGCGGCGTCGCCCACACTGCGCTGAGTTTTCTCGTTTTTTCCGGTCTCGCTTTTGCGGCCGGAGGCATTGTCCATTGGACGGGCGATGCAAGTGAAGCCAGCCCGGCCCGCCAGATTGCGCTCTTCGAACCAACGGGTACGGACCGCCCAAATCTGAAGACCCGTTTCGCTTCCAGCGATAGCGAGATGCGTTCTGTCATCACTGCTTCAGCTCAAACTGCAGAATCAGAAGAATACCAGCGCGACGATACATCAGCGCCAAGCCTCGGCGTTTCATACAATGGCGACACCGGTGCACGCGTCGTGAAGGCGTCAGCTAGCATCTCTGACTCTGAAAGCGTCCGTATCAATGGAGTCTCGGTGTCGGCTGGCCGCTCCTGGCAGGAAACGAAAGAGCTGAAAGCCCTGTCGCGCGCGCCCATCTCAGCTGTTACTGAGCGTACCTCCGTTGGGTATCTGCCCAAGATTGCAGAAGATGGTCGCACGCCGGCCGGCGCTTATGCCCGTCCGTTTGCAAACCCTGAAAACCGACCAACTGTGTCGATCGTGGTTGGTGGTCTCGGGATCAACTGGCGCCACACCCAATCGGCGATTGAAGAACTTCCGCCGGAAGTGACTCTTTCGTTTGCGCCAACCGCCCGCAATCTGCAGGGCTGGATTGATCAGGCGCGCGCAGCGGGTCACGAAGTGCTCCTCGAAGTGCCGATGGAGCCTTATGAATTTGGCCGCGAACGCGCGCATCCGCAGACACTCTATGCCGGGCATGATGAAGACGCTCTGACGCGGAACCTCAATTATGTGATGTCCCGCGCGACAGGCTATTTCGGCATCATCAATTATCAGGGCAGCAAGTTTGCCACTGAGGACGATGCAACGCTGCGTCTGGCAACGATGCTGAAAGACCGTGGCATCGCATTCGTCGAGGATGGCAGCCTGTCCCGCTCAACCTTCACGGCGGCGGCGGAGCAAACCGGCCTGCGCTTCCGCGCGGCGAATACGCCAATCGATGCGCGTCCGGATGGTGAGGATATCGAGACCAAGCTGCTGGAACTGGAAGCCCTCGCACTCGAAGAAGGTAGCGCCCTCGGCACCGGCTTCGCCTATCCGATCACCATCGACATTCTCAAGGAATGGACGACCCGTCTTGAAGACAAAGGCATCGCCCTGGCACCCGTCTCCGCATCCACACGAGCGGTCAAGGCTGAGCTGCCGCCAATCGAAGCTGCGCGTTTCGACATTGGAGAGGGTGGGCAAAAGGGCGGTTAGAGCCTAGGTACTTCCAGGTGACCAAGACAGCCCTCGACCCGAAACTCTATCGCCCGAATGTCGGCCTCGCCCTTTTCTCGAGCGCCGGACACGTATTTCTTGGCCGGCGCATTAACGGGCGCGGCGCCTTTCAGTGGCAAATGCCACAGGGCGGCATCGATGACGACGAAAACCCTGCTGATGCAGCTGTTCGAGAGCTCGAAGAAGAGGTCGGCGTGTCAGACAAGCTCGTCGATACGCTGGAAGAAACAGAAGACTGGCTGCATTACGATTTTCCCGCTGAAGTCAAAAGACGGATGCCGGGGCCCTACATCGGCCAGCGACAAAAATGGTTCGCATTCCGGTTCAAGGGATCGGACAGCGACATTCGCCTCGACAAGCATACTCCCGAATTCGATGCCTGGCGCTGGGCGCCGCTTTGTGACGCGCCCGGTCTTATTGTACCGTTCAAGCGACCGGTCTATGAAGAGGTCGCGCGACGGTTCGAAAAATGGACAACTAAAGACTGACGCTTTCGGGCCGCGAAAACTGCGCAAGGGGGGGGCGACAGAACCGAATGAGCAAGACCATATTGATGATCCACGGCGTTGGCTGCGGTGGAGACGTCTGGGACAATTTTCTACTTCTGTTTGAGAATAGGGGCTGGCGTGTTGAGACACCGACCCTTTTTCCTGAGGAGAGGACAAAAGAAAACCCGCCCGAAACGCTGAAAGCGTTGCGCCTGTCTGACTATATCGACCAGGCCTCAGCCATCGCGCGCCGGATCACCCAAGAGACGGGCGAGAAACCTGCGGTTATGGGTCATTCAATGGGCGGTCTGATCGCGCAGCACCTGGCGGTTAAAGGTGACGCAAGCGCCGCGATCTTCCTGACGCCTGCGCAGACGCCAGACTGTCAGAGTTTCGATCTGCGCCTCCTGCGAACGTTCTGGAACATCCTGAAGAACGGCCAGAAGAAAATCGGACAAGGCGCATTCAAGGTAGGGCCCGAGGGGTTCTCATGGGGTGTGCTGAACAAGGTCCCGAAAGAGCGGCATGACGAGATTTACACGCTCGCGCGCTACGATTCCGGCAAGGTCTACCTGGATCTGGGCAAACCCGAACCAATTGACGAGAATGCAGTAAAGATCCCAACCCTCACTGTCGGCGCCAAAAAGGATCGCGCGACACCTATCAAGGCTGTCCGCAAGGTTGGCGAAAAATATGCGAGTGCCGGTGTCGCTGGCGACTACATGGAATATGCCGACCACGCGCACTGGATTGTCGATGAACCTGGCTCGGAACGCGTCGTCGCGGACATTCTCGACTGGCTGGACGAGGCTTTAGCAGACGCAACGGCTCAATCGAGTGCGCCGATATAAGGCAGACCTCGATAGAGGCCGCGATCGTCCATGCCGTAGCCAACAAGGAACCGGCCCGGCGCGTCGAACGCGTGGAAATCGACATCGTCAGCCCCACGTGGCGCCCACGGCTTGCGTGCGAGGGCGACCGTGATCACTTCGCGCGCCCCTTTCGCAAGGATGTGCGAGCGGGCAAAGGCAAGCGTCCGGCCCGTGTCGAAAACATCGTCAATGAGCAGTACACCCCGGCCTTTGACCGGGCGCACGATATCCGCCCGCACCAGGACACGGCCTGAGCTCTCACGCTCATCGCGATAACTCTCGAGCCACAAGGCGTCGAGCAGCGGGTGGATATCCCGACGTGCCAGAGCCTTCATCAGGTCGCTCGTGAACGGTGTCGCGCCGACGAGAATGTTGATCGCCGACCATTCGCCGACGAGCCGCGGCATCAATGCCTCGGCCAGAACGTCGACCCTGTTCATCAGGTCGTCTTCGGACAGAACGATGTCCAGCTTGGGGGTTCCAACACTCAATCGACTGCTCCTGAACCTGTGTTCGTGGCTGCCCGGTTTGTCGCTACGCTGCGTTTGGCACTGGCCGCCTCATCCGCCGTGGCAAATTGCAGCTCCAGCTCGAAGGCTTCGAATGGCGGGTTTTCGACGCGTGTGGAGAAGCTTGCATTCTGGCCGGGCGGGATCTGGCTGGGCGTTATGGGGGCAAACGACTCGCCAATCATCTTGCCAGCCTCATCCAGCAGGAGCACCCGCACAAAAGGCGACCGGCGCGCGCGGCCCGATGAGTTCTCGACCTGGCCGGTAATTTCGAGGATGGGTGTTGTTCCGTCAAAATAGCGTTCAGCCTCAGTCTCGAGGAATTCCAGACCGAAGCGATTGACCTCAAGACCCACAGCCTTGAAAGTCGCGGCTGATTGAGGCCAAGCTTCAACAACTCGGTCCCGGAAAATGACGCCGCCCACAAGGGCAGCGCCGAACACGCTGCCCATGATCACCCATGCCATGACCGCCGCAGATCGGCTGGCACGTAGACGCCTTTGACGGACTTTTTCCCGATAGGCCTCATGCGCACCCGCAATCGGGCCTTTCTGGCCTTCAGAGTGTCCCTCGGGGCCGACAAACCACGAGTGATCGCAGGCGGCGCACTTCACGGTGCGGCCCGATTCACCAATTGTCGACTCGTCGGCGAAATACTGTGTTTCGCAGTTCGGGCAGGTTAGGATCATGGCTTGGACATTCGCGCAATTCGCTGAGATAGTCGATTACAACCTTGCAGGATTGAAAGGTCGTTAATGAACCGTTTCAACCCGGATATGACCGGAGAACCGGCTGTAGAACTGAATAGCGTGTCGCTTCGTTACGACACGGCTGATGACGTTCTGAGCGACGTCAACATGCGGCTGAAGCCCGGCTCCTTCACCTTTTTGACCGGCGCTTCTGGGGCCGGCAAGTCGTCCTTGCTCAAACTCATCTACCTCGCGCACGGGCCAACCCGAGGCGAAGTTCGCCTGTTTGGCATGTCGACGGGCTATCTCAAGCGTAAACAGCTGTCCGCACTGCGTCGCCGCATCGGCGTTGTCTTCCAGGACTTCCGCCTGCTTGAACACCTGACAGCATTCGAGAATGTCGCGCTTCCTTTGAGGGTCATGGGGCAGAAGCCGGAACAGTATCGCGAGGAAGTCGCCGACTTGCTTCGATGGGTGGGCCTGGGTGAACGCATGCACGCCCTGACCCAATCACTGTCTGGCGGCGAACAACAGCGGCTTTCGATTGCTCGCGCGCTCATCAACAAGCCAGACCTGCTGGTCGCCGACGAACCGACCGGCAATGTGGATCCGGAGATGGGGCGCCGGATTTTCCGCCTGTTCGTCGAACTGAATAAGCGGCTCGGCACAACAATCATCATTGCAACTCACGATCTCGCCCTTATCCGTGAATTCGAAGCGCCTGTGCTGAGATTGCAGCACGGCTTGATCGTGCAGGACGTGGAATACCAGTCAGCCTGATGAAAAAACTCACTCCTCTCCTGCCAGAAAGCGATGCCCGGGAAGCAGCCCTGTTCTTTGTTGTCGCTGCGCTGTGTTTCCTCGCGGTGCTGGCAACGCTGACAGCACGCGGTACCTATACAGCGGCCCGCGCATGGTCCGCGCAAGTCGAAGGGGAAATGACGATCCGCATGGCGGACACCGATCGCCGGGGCGCTGAAGAAGCCGCAACAATTGTGCGCGGGCTGACCGGCGTGCGTAGCGCGAAGGTTCTTTCAAAAGAGGCGCTGGAGGAATTGCTTGAGCCAAGTTTTGGTCCCGGCGGCATTCCGGCGGGCGTCCCGCTGCCGCTTCTAATTGCAGTGGAGACGCAGCGCGACGCAGCCATAACCGCAACCGCGATCACTGAAGCGCTGACTGCTCAGGGTTTCAACGCAGTTGCCGAAGCGCACTCTGAATATGCCGCTGAGGCCAAGAGGGCTCTCGGCACGCTGCGCGTGGCTGCCATAGGCATTGTCGTATTGCTGACGGCAACTGCAATTGCCGTCATCGCCTTTGCGACCCATGCCGCCTTGCTGGCACGGAAGGATATTGTCGACGTCTTGCACCTCGCCGGCGCCGAAGACAGCTTCATCGCCCAGCTTTTCGAGCGACGGTTCTGGACACTTGGCCTGAAGGCAGGCTCGGCAGGCTCACTTTCCGCGCTCGCCGCCACAGCCCTGATTGTGTTCTCTGCGCAAAGCAGTGGGTCGCAGAACCAGCTATTGCCCCAACTCTCTCTCGACTTCTGGGATCTCGTCATCCTGGCGGTGACGCCGATCGCCGCCGGCCTTGCAGCTAGACTCGCCGCTGGCGGGACAGTGAATCACGCGCTAAAGGCGGTGCTGTGAACACAATCCGCTCAATCATTTTTGTTATCTGGCTGTATGGCGGGATGGCCGTCATCGGTATTGGCGCACTGCCAACGATGCTGTTGCCGCGCCGTTTCGCCATGAAAGCGATCAGCATCTACGCGCAATATGTGCGCCTCGGCCTGCGGCTGTTTTGCGGTATCCGGGTGGAGCTGAGAGGCCGCGAACACATCCCTGCGGGCCCACTGCTCGTAGCGGGCAAGCATCAGGCCATGCTCGATGTCTTTATCCCGTTCATTCTGTTTCGCGACCCCGCCGTGATCATGAAGCGTGAACTGCTCTGGTATCCTGCGCTGGGCTGGTATGCGCTGAAGGCAAAAATGATCGCCATCGACCGTTCCGGATCTTCGAAAACGCTGAAGGCGATGCTTCGCCAGGGCGAGACCTGTGCGCAACACGGACGCCAGTTGCTGATTTACCCCGAAGGGACCAGAACGCTGCCCGGCGCAGAACCAGATTACAAAGCCGCTGGACTGACAGCTCTTTATGGCAAAATGAACGTCCCAGTGCTGCCGCTGGCAACAAATTCCGGTTTGTGCTGGAAAGCCCGTGGCCTCACGCGCCGGCCGGGACTGGTCGTCTACGAAGCATTGCCACCACTGGACGCTGGCCAGAACAGAAAGGCGATGTTTACGCAGCTTCAGGCTGAACTTGAAGCTGCGTCAGAACGCCTGCTGGATGAAGGACTGGCTGTGCAAGGCCGCACGCGAAGCGACCTTGCCAGCTAAGCCAACTCGTCAGCCTTCCTTGCGCATGTACATCGAGTTTTTCGGCTTCGAGAAAACTCGCTCAACCATCGGCTCGAAGAATTCCAGCGGCTCGCTTTCATAATCCGGATCGAAGGCCGCCTGGTCGTACTTGTGGCAGAACTCGGCGCAGCGCTGGTAATGCGGGCTGTCCTTGAACTTCTCACGCATGTTCTTGTCGAGGCCCAGATACTCGAAGAAATAATACCCTTGAAACGCGCCGTGATTGGCGACCATCCAGAGGTTCTCTTCGGAAACGAATGGTTTGAGAATCGCCGCCGCCACGTCGGGATGGTTCATGCTGCCGAGCGTGTCGCCGATATCATGCAAAAGGGCGCAGACGACGTATTCCTCATCACGACCATCGCGGTGGGCGCGGGTTGCCGTCTGTAGGGAATGCTGAAGTCGGTCGATCGGAAAGCCCCCGAAGTCACCGTCGAGAAGGCGAAGGTGATCGAGCACACGCTTGGCGAGGCCCTTGTTGAAGATGCGGGAGTGCTCCGCGATGATGTTCCAGTCTTCCTGCGTGCCTTCAAGCATTTCGCGGAATTGGGCGCGCTCGCCAGCTACGGTCCCGTCTGCCATGGTATCCTCCCTTTTCGTTTCTGCGCGCAGAATACTCCTCAGCCCGCTGTGTGCAATGATTGTGTGGGCCTGAGATCGTCAGAATCGGGTCGAATGAACGAGGGCAGTCCGTTAGAATTCCAGCCACTGGACGGGAACGTAGCGAATGAGTCATCCAAGTAAAACCGACTTGCAGACCGCTTGCGAGCACCTCTCGGGCCGCGACGCTGCCCTTGCCAGGGCATACAGCGACTACGGCGTCCCAGACTGGCGAACTGCCGCCCCG
>JAYZBJ010000235.1:0-5260 GCA_036338795.1 Pseudomonadota bacterium
TAAAGCACAATAGAATTCGCGCGGTCTTTAATCGTGTCGCGGCGTTTGCGCAAACAGGTTTGCTAAAGATATGGAAAAAATAGCAGATAAACGGCAAAATTTGCCCCAGACCCCGAGCATTGACCCGGAGGAAGTGGGTAAATTTTCTGCGATGGCTGCCGAATGGTGGGATCCGAAGGGGAAGTTCAAACCGCTTCACAAGTTCAATCCCGTCCGGCTTGGCTTTATCCGCGATACGGCATGCCTGCATTTCGGCCTCGATGAGCGCGCCAGAAAACCCCTTGAAGGGCTTCGCATCCTGGATATTGGCTGCGGCGGCGGCCTTGTCAGCGAGCCGATGGCACGCCTCGGCGCTCAGGTCACCGGCGTTGACGCGAGCGAGGAGAACATCAAGACCGCGATGACGCATGCCGAAGAGGCAGGGGTGAAAGTCGATTACCGCGCCGGCACAGCCGAAGGCCTGATAGAGGAAGGCGTCGGCCCGTTTGACCTCGTGCTCAATCTGGAAGTCGTTGAACACGTTGCTGATCCGGCCGGTTTCCTGAAAAACACAGCCGGCCTTGTGCGCCCCGGCGGACTTATGATTGCCTCGACCATAAACCGCACACCCAAGGCATTTGCACTGGCCATCGTCGGCGCCGAATATGTCCTGCGCTGGCTACCGCCCGGCACCCATGATTTCTCCAAATTCCTTGCCCCCGAACAGGTCATCGGTCCGATGGAGGAAGCCGGGCTGGAAACGGAACGCCCTCAAGGCGTCAGCTTCAATCCGATAAGTGACCAGTGGCGTCTGTCTTCGGACACCAAGGTGAACTATATGGTGGTCGGCAAACGCCCAGCTGAGGTTGATTAACCATGACCGTCCTGCCCAAGACCGTCCTCGATTACCGGCTCGGTAACACGCCGAAAAATGCCGAGGCGCTGGCGGGAAAGAACAAGCTCTGGTTTCAGAAAAGCTTCCAGACCGACCAGGAGATAGCTGACCGGTTTACCATGGTTCTCTCGGACCTCGCCTCAGGCAAGGCCGAAGGCTGGGCTAAACAAGGCGCAAGAGAGAGGCTGGCCGCGATCATTGTGCTGGACCAGTTCAGCCGGAACATCTTCCGCGGCCACCGGTATTCATTCGCACACGACCCGATGGCCCGGTCTCTCACCATGACGGGTCTCGCCTTTAATGAAGACCAGCATCTCACCGAGGTCGAGCGCGTATTTTTCTATCTGCCGCTCGAGCATTCAGAAGACCTCGAAGATCAAAAGATGTCCGTGAAGCTGTTTGAGCAACTGACGCGGGAAGCCCGCCCGGCCTATAAGGCCTTCTGCGAGAATACGCTGGATTATGCACGCCAGCATCTCGATGTGATCGAGAAGTTTGGCCGCTTCCCCCATAGAAATTCCGTCCTGCGTCGGCCGTCGACGCGGGAGGAACAAGCCTATCTAGACCAGCCGGGCGCCGGCTTTTGAGCGGACGCTTTCCGGTTCGGCGGTTTCCCGCCAGAGCTTTTCCATCTCGGCAATGACGTTTGGCCAGTGGCTGTAGAGCAGGTACTGGCCAGCATCGGCAACCGGGACGAGTTCGACACCCGGCACGCTGCTCGCGAACAGGTCGAACATGGCGGGCTGGAACACATTATCCTGAAGCCCGTGCACGACCCTGAAGCGGCATTTTACACGGCGTGCCACGTCCCGACGGTCCTGCAGCGCCAACTTGATCTCCGATGTCAGACCGTGCGCACCCTGCTGGACAGTGTGACGAAGCCCCTCAAAGATGACGTCGCGGACTTCGGGCCGACGTGCGATACGCTGTTCTAGGGGTGAATCCTTGTGAAGCGTCTTTAGAACAAAATCCTCTCGGCCAGTATCTATGAACGCCACAGTTGCGCGCGCAAGGAAACCGATCGCGGAAGGCGCCCGCAACAGCGTCTGGATCATGATCTTGATTTGCCAGGGCATGCTGTCTTCCATGCCCTCCTCCCAGCTCGTCTCGCCGCCAATCGACAAAAGCGCACGCACTCTTTCCGGCCGGTGCGCGGCGAAATCCTGAGCGTGGATCATCCCGTTTGCATGCCCGACGACCAGCACCCTCTCGATGCCGAGGCGGTTGAGCAGCTGCTCACAGGAATCGGTGAATGACTCGATGCGCTGTTCCGACGTCGCCACGGCGACCCTGTCCGACATGCCGAAGCCTGGACGGGATGGCGCAATAACCCGCCACCCCTGCCGGGCGAGGGCTTCGATACCTGGGTCCGTCCAGAACGGGCCAAGGAAAAGGTGGTGAAAAAACAGGACCGGGCGTCCGTCGGCGTCACCCATTTCATACCAGGACAACCGCCGCCCATCATTGAGCGTCATCGTGTGCTGCGTCATCAGGTGATCGATATCGCGCCGGGCCGGAGCTTGCCGGGCAATTGCGCTGGCAGCGTTCATCGTTGCGCCGAAGCCGGTCAGCACGCGGACCGCATCGGTAACGCTCGGCACATCGAGTTTTGCCAGCAAGGCCCGGATCTGGGTTCGAACGGTGGGAAGGCTGGCGCCTCGTTGCTTGGCGATCGTATCGGGCGTTTCCCCCTCCGCAAGGCGCACGGCCACATCCAGTTCAGCAACCGACAGACCATAGGCTTTCGCCAGGCTGTCACCGATGGCGGAGTGGAAGCGCACACCAACAGCGGCCAGCAAGATGGCATCCTCTGCACTTGTTCCCGGACCGGCATTCAGGCTGATGCGTGTGGCAAGGATGCGCGTCTGGACCGCCTCGGGGCCAACATCAGCTGACAGCATCAGAAATGGATCGCCGCCGCCCGGACGGGTATTCGGTGCGATCCACGCGCGCAAACGCGCATCGGTTTCGGCATCCAGTTCCAGATCCGTAAGCGTTTCGGGCAGGTTTCCACCGAGCACTTCCTGGCAAGCCGCATTACAGCTCAACACAACGCAGTCCGGATTCAGGATCAGAGCCGGTCCCGGCATCTGGTTTGCAATGGTTCTTGCCGACTGGTCCCGCGCTTCGACGCGGCCCATCCGGTCAAGAATTGCCAAGGCCCGCCTGAAGTGATCGCTGACCGGGTCACCCGCGAATATCTCGTCGCCGCCAACACCCGGCAGCTCTGCAATGTAGTCGGACCATGCGGAAAGCAGCGCATCGTAGCGTTCAGGGTCTAGCGTGGTTGCATAAGTCTCATCGACCACACGATCTGTTTGCGGCGATTTCGCTTTTTCCAAAATCTTCGGCTCCTTAACCGCGAAATTCTCGGGCATTTACTGCATAAAACACGCGAATACGTGACAAAGCCACCCTCTGATCATCATATTTGATGATGCGCAAAGATTACAAACCCGCAATAAGAGCCGGGAAACAAGTTTGCTGCGTGAGGGGTCGTGCACGGAAAGACGGGCGGGGCTGGATTTATCCAGCGCCGCCCGTTGCCGTTCAGGTCAATCCGTCCCAGATAGCCTCCTATTGCCGGTCTGGAGGTCTTTTCCATGAAATCGCAGGGAAACACGCCTCAGGCCGCCGGGCTGGCGCGGCCTGAGCTGCCGATGCCGCTTTGGGAATTTGTCACCATGATCGCCGCGATGATGGCGCTCAATGCCCTGGCGATCGACACGATGCTGCCTGCGCTGCACGATATTGCCAGCGCCTACCAGCTTCGCGAGCAGAACGACCAGCAGCTTGTCATCTTCGCCTACGTTGCCGGCTTCGGAGCACCGCAGCTGATCTTCGGCCCGGTCTCTGACAGTTTCGGCCGCAAGCGGGTCGTGCTCGCCTGCGTCGTCGCCTATGCAATCATGGGCTTTGCCTGCATGGCCGCCACAAGTTTTGAGATGTTGCTGGCGATCCGCTTCCTGCAGGGCATTGCAGCGTCAGGAATTCGCGTCATCGCCGTGTCTATCGTCCGTGACTTGATGGGAGGGCGCGCGATGGCGCGCATCATGTCCCTCGTCATGACTGTCTTCATGGTCGTGCCCATCCTTGCCCCAGCCTTCGGACAGGGCGTGATGCTCGTCGCACCATGGCAGTGGACGTGTGGTATTCTGGGCCTCGCCGGCATCATGATGTTCGGTTGGATCGCCGCCCGCCTGCCAGAAACGCTGTCGCCAGAGCATCGCTCACCGCTCAACCTGAAGAACTCGTTCCGGGCCTACAAGCAAGTCGTCACAACCCGTGTGACCTTTGGCTATATGTGCGCGAGCGGCGTTATCTTTGGCGCGCTGTTTTCGTTTGTCGCCTCGTCGGAACAGGTCTTCCGCGACGTGTTCAACAAGCCTGACAGCTTTGTGCTCTGGTTCGCAGGCATCGCAGGCGCCCTGTCGATTGCAAACTTCACCAACTCCCGCATCGTGGAGCGTCTTGGCATGCGGCGCGTCAGCCACAGCGTGCTGTTCGCCTTCCTCGTCGTGGCGACACTCAACACCGTCCTGATGGCAACCTATGGCGAGAAGCTGATCATCTTCTACCCGCTCTTTGCGCTGACCTTTGCCTGCTTCGGCCTTATCGGCGCGAACTTCAATTCGCTGGCTATGGAGCCGCTCGGCAAGATCGCCGGTACAGGCAGTGCCGCCTACGGCTTCATGACCACCACGGTGGCGAGCTTCTTTGGCTGGTTGGTTGCAAGCCGCTTTGACGGCAGCGTGGTGCCGATCCTGGAAGGCTATGTCGGCCTAGGCGTCGCATGTCTTGCCATCGTGTTGATCACCGAGCGTGGCAAGCTGTTCAGCACCCGCGACGACGCGCTCTAGCTAGCGCCGGCGGCTGAGCGTTCGCGTACGCTGCTCGATCATGCGGATCACCTTGCCGGCGACATCCTTTTTGGTAGCCGCTTCGATGCCCTCAAGGCCGGGCGACGAGTTCACCTCAAGCACGACTGGCCCGGACTTTGACTGAAGAATGTCCACGCCGGCCAGGTTGAGGCCGAGCCGCTTCGCCGCGGCGACCGCGATCTTCTTCTCTTCAGGTGAAAGGCTGATCGACATCGCCTTGCCGCCCCGGTGCAGGTTGGAGCGGAATTCCCCTTCCTGGGCTTGCCGCTTCATGGCGGCGACGACGCGCCCACCGATGACGAGGCAGCGCACATCAGCGCCGGCGGCCTCCTTGACGAATTCCTGAACCAGGAAGTTTGCATCAAGGCCGCGGAACGCATCGACGAGGCTCTCGGCCGCTTTTTTCGTATCGGCCAGCACGACACCTCGCCCCTGCGTTGACTCCAGCAGTTTGAGAACGACGGGTCCGTCTCCGGCGAGGCCCACGAGATCTTTTGTGTCTTTG
>JAYZBJ010000236.1:0-9311 GCA_036338795.1 Pseudomonadota bacterium
GCAACCACGGTTCCTTCATGACGAGTCCCGCCCGGCTTCCAGTCAGTATGTCTGGCAATACACGGTCGAAATCGAGAACACGTCACAGCAAACTTGGACGCTGACCACGCGTCACTGGGAGATTGTCGACAGTCAGGGCCGCCGGCAAATCGTAGATGGTGAAGGCGTCGTCGGCCAACAGCCACGTCTCGAGCCAGGCGAATCATTCCGATACTCATCCGGAGCTCCACTCGCGGCCCCATCCGGCATGATGGGCGGCAACTATACGATGGTCAGTGAATCGGGCGCGGAGTTTGTGGCCCAGATTCCGACCTTCTCCCTCGACAGCCCTTACGAGCAGGCCCGCCCGATCTAGCATCGCCATAACCGGGCAAGCCTCCAGTCCTTCGGGTTAAACTCTTGTAACCTCATTCAACTGATGGCTTAGTTGTCACTCTGACGCTGGCTGAGGGTGGGGCATTTTGCGAGCAATCATCTGTTTAATCCTGATATTTGTCGGTGGTTACGGCATTTACTCAATCTTGCTCGAAGCAACGAAGCCGGCCGAAATGGTGAACGCTTACGATTCCGGCGGCATGAACTTCATCGTTGCCGTGCTCGTCTTTCTGACAGGCCTCGTTATCCTGTTCGTTGGCGGCGATGCGAATAAAAGACAGCCGGCAAAACTCGAACCACCCCCACAGGCGCCCGAGGCCCCCTCCAATCCGCGACGAGACGGGATTGTGGCCGAAGGCGAGACGCTACTGGCGGCGGCGCGTGACCGACTCCAACTCAGCGATTTTGAGGGGGCTGCAGAGCGCTTCAAACAGGCTCTGGTGCTGACTCCACCGCAAGATGAAATCAAGGTTGCCGAAATCAATGCGCGACTTGGGTGGGTGTATCTGCTGAAAGCGCGCGAAACGAGATCACTGTCGGATATTGAGAGCTCAATCGCCGCTTATCAGGTAACTTCAAAATGTCTCGCCTCAAAAGATACCTGGCCCATTTATCCGATCATCCGGTACGAGCTTGGTGAAGCCTATTGGCTGAAATGGGAAGTGACGGGCGACCTTGTGGACCTTCAGAGTAGTTCGCAATCGTACGCAATGTCAGTATCAACTCTGCCGAAGCGCCGAGACAGAGTCGCGTTCGGACGATACCAACAGCGATACGGCAACACTCTGCGGTTGCTCGCCGCCGAACTCGACGATCCGACCTTGCTTCGCGTAGCAGAGCTACGCTTGCTAGAGGCTGTGCAGCTCAGCCCGCCGGAAACCGCGCCCTCAGTCTGGGTGCTCGCCATGGAGCAGCTCGCGCTGACCCGAGAAGCGATGGCCGTCGCCGGTCTGGAACCGGAGCAAAAGCGACGCGAGGCAATCAAGAACCTGGAAGCTGTCGCTCGTTACCTGCCAAAGCTCAGCCTCGAACCAGCGGCAGCCAGGGTCAACGAGCACCGCGCCCGAATGGACAATGCTGCAGCAAAGCTTGCGCACACGGACGCTCAACAGTCTTTCCCCTGAAGGAGAGATTTTGGCACTGACGCGCCCTGCCGATTGCTGTTAGACAGCTGCTCATGGGATTTCGGGATTTTTGTCTACTGTTCGCAGTCTGCTTTGTTTGGGGACTGAATCTGGTCGTGACCCGCTGGGTTGTGGCGGACGCGGACGTGCCGCCGATCTTCTTCGCCGGCCTGCGGTTTGCCGGCATTGCGCTGGTCCTCATCCCGTTTCTTTTCCCATTGCCCAAACAGATGGGAATGCTGTTCATGATCGCCATGTGCATGGGCGGCATTCACTTCGCCTTGCTGTTCATGGGCCTGGCAAATGCCGAAGCGAGCGCCGTTTCCGTAACCGGCCAGCTCGGCGTACCATTCTCAACATTGATGAGCATGGCATTTCTGGGCGAGAAGGTCGGCTGGCGACGGGGATTGGGAATCATGCTCGCCTTCGCCGGCGTCGTCCTAATCGCATTTGATCCGGACAGCTTCGCGATCAGCTACGGCCTGCTTTACGTGATCGCGTCTGCGTTTGTCGGGTCGATCGGCGGCATCCTGATGAAGCGGATGGCACCAATTAGCGCTCTGCAGCTGCAGGGGTGGCTTGGCCTGTTCAGCTTCCTGCCGCTCATTCTTTTTTCGTTCGCTGTGGAAGAGCGTCAGGTCGAGACTTATCTGGCGGGCGGCTGGCTGGTCTGGGTCGCAACCGCCTTTGCTATTCTCGGCGTGAGCGTATTCGGGCACGGTGCCTTCTACTCGCTGATCAAGAAGTACGATATTTCGCTCCTGTCTCCTTTGACACTCATGACCCCGATTTGGGGCGTTATTCTTTCGATTGCGCTTCTGGGTGAGCCGCTTACGCTCAAACTGATTGTCGGCGCTGCGGTATCGCTTGGTGGGGTGTTCGTGATCGCCGTGAGGGGAAACAAGTCCATGCCGGAAGCCTCATTGACCGAACGGATAACGTCTTCTCGATGAGGAACATATCAAAACAGCCAAGTCCCAACTTCGATGATCGCCGATTTCCGGTCGACATGCTCGTGCTTCACTATACCGGAATGGAAACCGGGGACGCCGCGCTCGAGCGCATGTGCGACGAGCAGGCTTCGGTTTCGGCACACTACATGATCCGCGAAGACGGCTCGGTGGTGCAGCTTGTAGATGAAGAAAAAAGGGCCTGGCATGCAGGCGTTTCTCGCTGGCAGGCCGACGAGGACCTTAATTCACGGTCGATCGGGATCGAGATTGTAAATGGCGGTCATGACTGGCCGAGAGACGACGGTAGCCTTCCGCCCTACCCCGACGCGCAAATCAATGCAGTGATAGAACTCTCAGTCGAGATCATCAGCCGGTGGGAAATCCCTCAGACCCGAATTGTCGGGCACAGCGATATAGCTCCAACCCGGAAGCAGGATCCAGGCGAACATTTTCCGTGGGCGAAGCTGGCGCAAGCTGGCATTGGGCTCTGGCCGCTGAGCCTCGCAGAGGCCGACAAGTCGATTGAGGCCACATTGCCAATGGTTGGATATGATATGCGGGATAGCGAAGCTGCAGTACGGGCTTTCCAGCGGCGGTGGCGGCCTTCCCGTGTTGACGGGGTCGCGGACCCAGACACGAAATCCATCGCAACCGCTGTCGCGGCACTCTACGCCACGCATCGACGCAACGCCTGATCAAGTGCTTTCGATCGAGCGCGCCCAGTTACGGATATCGGCCACGAACAGTTCCGGGACCTCCATCGCCGCAAAGTGCCCCCCCTTCGGCATATCTGCCCAGTATTGAAGGTTATACGCCCGCTCGATCCAGCTCGGAGGCGGGGCTAACAGGAATTTTTCGCCCGGATAGCTCGCGAAACCTGTCGGCACCCGGACCCGCTGCCCCTGCATCAATGTGCCGCCGCCTTCCAGAATGAACGCAGCATAGTACCAGACCGATGTCGCTATGGCGTCGTTGACAAGGTAGATCATCAAATTGGTGATCAACTGGTCCTTGGAGTAAACGCTCCATAGGTCAGCGTCGTCCAAATCCGACCAGCCGTGGAATTTCTCAAGAATCCAGGATGCTGTGCCCATAGGCGAATCCATCAATGCCATTGCGAGTGTCTGGGGTTTGGTCACCTGTTGTTGGAAGTAACCCCCACCCGCTTGCTTGCTCGCTTGCATCTGACCGAGCCACTTGGCTTCTTCTTCCGACTGGGGGGAATTCTCGGCCGGTCGAAAGCCGATCATATTCAGGTGAATTGCCCGGCACCCGCCGCCATTCTCAATGCTGTGGTTAAGGCCCAGCCAAGAGGTGACCATAGCGCCCCAATCGCCGCCTTGCGCGAGATAAGTGTCATAGCCAAGGACATCGCGCATGAGCGTGTCGAACAACCGCGCTGTTTCTCGCTGTCCAATGGGCGACGAGGGCTTCGCCGAGAAACCGTAACCTGGAAGAGACGGGATAATGAGATCGAAAGCGTCCTCTGCTTTCCCACCATGCCTGGAGGGAAATGCCAGCGGTTCAATCGCACTATAGAATTCGAAGAATGATCCGGGCCAGCCGTGAGTCAGCAGGAGGGGCCTGTTCCCATTTGCCTCTCCAGAAGCATGGAGGAAGTGTATTTCGAGACCGTCGATCTTGGCTGTGTATTGCGGCCACCTGTTCAAATCCTGCTCGGCCTGACGCCAGTCATAATCGTTCAGCCAGTAATCCTGAACTTCTCGCAGGACGGAAGCAGACATCCCAAACTGCCAAGGCCCGCCCTCCTGTGGTTCGGGAAACCATCGGAAAGCATGGACGCGGTCCCGGATTCGATCGAGCACGGCGTCATCTACGTCGATTATAAAGGGTCTTGCCTCAGCCAATTTACGTCTCCCTCACGCTTTCGGAGAGAGGATCGCAAAGGCAGGGGACGGGTCAACGATCACGCTAGGTGATGCTGTTCATCCTAGCTGGTCGGGAAGCCATTCGACACGGCATTGAAACTCTCGGATGTATTGCCGCCAAGCGCCGTGAGCGCACCGACAAGTGCCAGAGTAAGCAGTCCAATAAGCAGCGCATACTCAATAGCGCTTGCACCTTCTCGATCGCCGGCGAACTTCGCAACCACGCTCTTGATCATGCCGTACCCCTAAAAACGCTTTGCCAGGGCCTCGAATAGCGGAATATCCGCAGGCGGGGCCGGATAAGTCGAGAGCTTGTCCGGCTCGACCCAAGCGATGGATTGTCCCTCCATCGGCGTCGGCTGGCCTGTCCAGTTTCTCAACAGGTACAGTGGCATGAAAAGGTGAAATTTCGGATAATCGAAGCTTGCAAAACTGAAGGGCTCGAGATTCTCTGGCCTCGCCTCTACCTGTAGCTCTTCATGCAGCTCCCGGCACAGCGCCGCTTCAGGCGTCTCATTCTCCTCGAGCTTTCCGCCTGGAAATTCCCATAACCCCGCCATGGACTTTCCCTCAGGGCGTCGGGCCAGCAATATCTTTCCATCCGCATCGACCATCGCCGCCGCAACGACAAATATCATTTTCTTGGTCATGTTCGATAAGCGCCGTTGATATCGACGTAGGCGTGGGTCAAATCGCAGGTCCAGACCCGCCAGGCCGCCGTTCCAGCCGCAACATCAACCTGGATCCGAATCTGGTCTTGAGCGAAATGTGCCGATGCGGTCGGCTCGTCGTAGCCATGCGCCCTCATTCCGCCTTCCGCAACCAGATGATCACCGAACCAGATGCGCATCTCATCCTTGTTGACAGGTTCCAACGATTTACCAACCGCCATGACGATGCGCCCCAAATTGGCGTCACCCGCCGCGATGGCTGTCTTGATAAGCGGGGAATTGGCGATGTGCATGCCAATGGCCTTGGCAGATTCACTCGAAACAGCGCCTCGAACCTCAATCTCTACGAACTTGGAAGCCCCCTCACCGTCTTTGACCAACTGGTGAGACAGATCTCTGAAAGTGTCGCCGAGAACGCGCCTGAAATCGTCAAGTCGCTCATCGTCGACCGAGTCGATCATGGGTGCGCCGGATGCACCAGTCGCGAAAATCATGCAACTATCGGATGTGGAGGTGTCACCGTCTACCGTGACGGAGTTCAGCGTTTCGTCGACGGCTTCCCGCAAGAGCGCATCGAGGACAGGCGCAGAGATCGCGGCATCCGTAAACACATAAGCCAGCATGGTGGCCATGTTCGGCATGATCATTCCAGATCCTTTGAGGATGCCGGAGACCGAAACTGCGACACCATCAATCTCGCACTGACCACCCGCGCCTTTCGGAAAGGTGTCCGTCGTCATGAATGCGCGAGCGCACATTTCCCAGTCAGGGGCGCCCAGACGATCAGACAGGATTGGCAACATCTCTCCAACATAGTTGGGATCAGCCAAGGGCTCGCCGATTACCCCGGTTGCGGCTATGAAGCAGTTGTCGCGAGGAATTCCGAGCGTTTCCGACATGGCCTTCAATGTCGCATCGTTCTTCTCAACGCCGGCCTTTCCGGTGAATGCGTTTGAGTTGCCAGCATTTACGACGAGCGCACGCCCCCTTCCCGTGCCAGCTTCAAGTGCGGCGCGGCACCAGTCCACATCGGCTGACGCCGTGTGAGAGCGCGTAAAAACACCAGCAGCGGTCGTGCCTTCAGGGAAGGTGAACAGGAACACGTCGTCACGCTCCACCCCCCGCTTGGCATAGAAACCGCGCGACGCCGTCGCGCCACGCACGCCTTTTACTGTCGGCAGCTTCGGAAAGGATGCCGGTGCGAATGGAGAGGGTTTCAATTTCATTGGGCTGGCCCGTCCTGGCCTTCTTCTAGGTCTTCGCTGCGGTCGGCTGCGTTTTCGCTTTCGGTGTCAAAGTCATCGGCCACTTCAGACACATCGGGTTCGGAGAGATAAGAGAGGTCTGGAGGACCGCCATCGCGCTGCTGGATGGCCGCGTCTGCCCTCAGCTGACGAAGGATTTTGCTAATCTCCGTGAACGTCAGGTAGGTGACAATTTCGGGTCGCATCTCATCTTTGGTCTTGGGTGGGCGTGTACGCCGTTCCTCGACCTTCAGGATGTGCCAACCCTGCTCTGATTCAAACGGTTCGGACATTTCGCCCACGGGCGTGTCGGCAATGACAGACGGGAATGGGTCAATCATCTCGTTGGGGGCGACCCAACCAAAGGAACCACCATCGAGCCGCGTTCGCGTATCTTTGGAATTCTCAAACGCAAGCGTTGTAAAATCCGCTCCGCCACGGGCTTCGGCCAGAACTTCCGCTGCACCTTGCTCGGTCTCAACGAGAATGTGCCGGATCCGCACTTCATCATCGAGTTGCTGCAGCTTGACCTGCTCGTCATACATCTTGTCGATGGCTGCTTCGGTCACCTCGGTGGAAACGAGATTTTCCATCAGGAAGTTGCCTAGCAAGCGCTCCCTTGCCGTTTCCAGACGCCGCATTGCCTGCGGTGAACGATCCAAACCGCGGCGAACAGCTTCCTGAGCGAGGAGGCGCTGGTCAATCAGCTGCTCGAGCACAAGCTGGTATTCTGTATGGTCGGGACCGAAAGTATCACCCGCGTCGATGCGGCCCTGAGCAACGGCTTCCAGCTCGACATCAGAGATGTAAATTGGCTCGCCATTGACCACAGCCGCCGTGGATGCGTCGAATCCGACCTGCCTCTCTCGAACGGTGACACCTGCAGGTTCACAAGCAGCGAGGAAAAAGGCGGTCCCGAGAAGAAATATCCGGCAGGATTTCATTCGATTTCCTATTGTTGCTGGTACAGCCGTTTGCATTGACACCCCAAGTGCGGGTTCTTAAGTCTCCGACGGCGGCTGGTCGAGAGGTTAGTTTGCCCGGCGCGCATGCGATCTCCAGCATGCACCTTCTGTCAATCAGTTGAAGGCAGGAGGGCTAGACCAAGTCAACAGCCCAGTTCGGTATCCGGTTCAATGCTTTCAGTTGCCCGCAAATTTTTTGGCTCTGCCAATGACAGGAAAATCAAGCCGATGCGCAAGCGTGTTGAGAAAATCAACGCGCTTGAGCCACAAATGGAGGCCCTGTCAGACGAGGAGCTGCGCGCGAAAACCACAGAATTTCGCGAGCGACTGAGCAACGGAGCGAAGCTGGACGATCTCCTGGAAGAAGCGTTTGCGGTTGTCCGGGAAGGGTCGAAACGCGCTCTTGGCATGCGTCATTTCGACGTTCAGCTCATCGGCGGAATGGTGCTGCATCGCGGCGCAATTGCAGAAATGCGGACGGGTGAAGGCAAAACGCTTGTCGCGACGCTTCCCGTCTACCTCAATGCGCTGACCGGCGATGGCGTTCATGTCATCACGGTGAACGACTATCTTGCGAGCCGCGACGCTGAATGGATGGGTAAGCTTTACGGCTTCCTCGGCATGACGACGGGCACCATCGTCCACGGCCTGGACGACCAGCAACGCAAGGCTTCCTACGCCTGCGATATCACCTACGGGACGAATAACGAGTTCGGGTTCGACTATCTTCGTGACAACATGAAGTACTCGATCGAGCAAATGGCACAGCGTGGCCACGCCTACGCGATCGTCGACGAAGTTGACTCCATTCTCATTGATGAAGCGCGCACGCCGCTGATCATCTCCGGCCCGACCGATGACCGCTCGGACCTCTACCGCACTATCGACAAGCTGATCCCGCAGCTCGACGACGAAACGGATATCGATCTCGACGAAAAGCAACGCTCCGTCACTTATACCGAAGACGGTATGGAGAAGATGGAGCGGCTTCTGGAGGAAGCGGGCCTGCTTGAAGGGTCGCTGTGGGATCCGCACAACATCACGATTGTGCACCACGCCAATCAGGCCCTGCGCGCTCACAAACTGTTTTTCCGCGACAAACATTACCTGATGAAAGACAATCAGGTCATGCTGGTGGATGAGTTCACCGGTCGCATGATGGAAGGGCGCCGCCTTTCTGAAGGCCTCCATCAGGCAATCGAGGCAAAAGAAGGTGTGGAGATCAAGCCAGAGAACCAGACGCTGGCCTCGATCACGTTCCAGAATTATTTCCGGCTTTACAAGAAGCTCGCCGGCATGACCGGTACCGCAATTACGGAAGCGGCCGAGTTTGCCGATATCTACAAGCTTGAAGTCTTCCAGCTTCCGACCAACAAACCGATCCAGCGGATTGATGTGGACGATGTGGTATATCGCGTCGGCAAGGCCAAGTATCAGGAGATCATCAATGAGGTCCGCGACGCGCGAGCCAAGGGACAACCGGTCCTGCTCGGCACTGCCTCGATTGAGAAATCCGAGATTGTGTCGACGCTGCTTACCCAAGCAAAAATTCCGCACAATGTGCTGAATGCCCGTCACCACGAAAAAGAAGCAGAAATTATTGCGGAAGCGGGCCTTCCGGGCGCCGTTACCGTCGCCACCAACATGGCTGGTCGCGGTACTGACATTCAGTTGGGTGGCAATTTCGAGATGCGCCTCTGGAAAGCCGAGGACGGTTTTCAGGCCGAGCACGGTCGCGAGCCGACCGACGAGGAACGCGAAAAGATGGAGGCAGAAATCAAGGCCGCCATCGAGGTTGGCAAGAAAGAAGCTCTTGCCGCTGGCGGCCTGTTCGTGATCGGCACCGAGCGCCACGAGAGCCGCCGCATTGACAACCAGCTACGCGGCCGAACTGGTCGTCAGGGTGACCCAGGCAAATCAAAGTTCTTCATTTCCGTCGAAGACGATCTCATGCGTGTCTTCGCGGCGGAACGACTGAACTCGATCATGAAAAGCCTCGGCATCAAGGAAGATGAGGGCATTACTCACCCCTGGATGAACAAGGCGATCGAGACGTCCCAAAAGAAGATCGAGCAGCGGAACTTCGAGAT
>JAYZBJ010000237.1:0-9853 GCA_036338795.1 Pseudomonadota bacterium
ATCAGCCTCATCGACCGTGTATCGACTGTCGAGGCCGCCAATGGCCACACCGCGATCTCGCAACAACTCCTTTCGAAAACGCCCGGTCAGAATCCGAAGATCTGAGCGATCGATGTAGACGGGATCCAAACCGGTAAACGCAGCAAGCCCCTGCACGATGTCGGCACGCTCTTCCGGCGAAAGGCCAGACCCTTTCAATAAGGCTGGTGCGTACTCATCGCGCGCGAAATCGCGAGCCTCTTCAATGAAATCATTGAGCTCTTTCCCCTGCCCGGCCAATCCGAAATAATGCGCCGTGGCCGCCATAGTGGGGAGGTAGGTGACATAGGAGTAAAAATTATCATGAACGGAGGTTGAGCCCTCATAGTCCAGTGCGTTGGAAATCAATGCCAGGCCATTTAGCGCGATACTGTTTGCTCGGCTTGTCGTGAGCTCATGCGCGACCTGAACAGCCCGCATCGTTCCGAAGCTTTCGCCCGCAAGATATTTGGGCGCATTCCAGCGATTATGTTTGTCGATCCAAAGCCGTATAAACTCGGACACAGAGGATGTATCGCCGCTCTGACTCCAGAAGTCCGTCGACTCGCCAACGCCGATGGCACGGCTATAGCCGGTGCCAACAGGATCGATGAAAACAAGGTCGGTTACCCCTAGCGGACTATCTGCATTATCGATCAGAGTATACGGCGCTGCACCATCGTCTTCGTCGGCTTCACTCGCGACCAGCACGCGTTTCGGGCCGAACATCCCCATGTGCAACCATATCGATGCGGACCCCGGACCGCCATTGAAGACAAAGGTCACGGGACGGTTCTCACCGGCATCTTCGCGAATATACGAATAAGCAAAGATACTCGCAGTTGGCTCTCCCTCATCATTCTTGAGGAATGTTTCTCCAGCTTCGACCCGATACTTGATGCGCTCTCCGCCAAAACGTCCCTCATGTTTGCTGACAAACATGACGGGGTCTGCCACCTCAGCGGTTTTCTCAGGGGTCTGCGTCGTTGTGTCGGCGCTGGCGCCGATCCCGCTCGTGACGCTGACCAAGACAATGGCACTAAAAGCGCCGCATAAAGCTCGAAAATCCATGACCCATCCTTTGCCGATTAAACTTACCTAGACAGAAAATTAGACTTTTTCCAAATGGCGCGATGAGATCATACTCATCACGACTGCAAATGCTCTGCATCCAGTGGGACGCGCGTTGCGTAAGAAATGCGATATCAAAAACATAAGGACCCGCAGGTCATGATCACAGATAAAGACAGTGTCAGCGTTCTCTTCACCCCAGACCCAAGCACGGGTGAAAAAGTTCCGCTTTTCTCAATCTGGTTGGATTTGTTATTCGGGGGCTGGTGAGGGAGGCTCCGAAAATACTATCGCCGTTAATGGCGCGCGGACTTCACCCATAAGACACGTGAATTTTACCGACCGTGTCACGCCTCGAGCTAGGCATTTCAGGAAATCAGCGGTATTTGGGTAGAAACTCGACTACACCCAAAAGGTGCTCCTGATCCATGGCTCAGATTCCCGCTTTCGCTGCTGTTTCGCGCTCATTCGAGTATTTTCGGGGTATTCGGATCAAGGACCGGACGTTGCATGTCCCGCATCCGCGCGTTCGTTTGTCTCTTGATCGATCCTTTTTCAGAAGCTTTTTTGCGGTACTGCAACTCTATACCTATTTGGTCGTGGTCAGCGCATTACGGGTCGTGAAACGAAATAGATCGCGCAAAACCATCGCATTCTACCCTCATAGTGCGCCGCCCTGGTATAATATTTGGCTCACAACGCAGGTCAGTGATCTACAGATCGTGTCGGATCTCGACGCGGCTGATACCATATTTGTGTTTGAGGATGAGACTTACTCAAATGCTGGGCGACGGTTGACCTCAAGCCAGCGCGAGCGCGCCTTCAACAACAGGGTCGAAGACATTTCCAAGACCCATGTCAGCCGCATATTTGAATCTGTGTTTGGCTACTCTCTCGCGATTGACCCCGTCACTTACGAAGGGCCAGCCGTCTGCAAATCAGAAATGAATGGCACGCATGACGGTAAGATCGTCCAATGCCCGATCTCTGCGAAGGAGGTCGAGCCGGGCAGCGTCTATCAGCGCTTCGTTGACAGCGCCAGCGACGGCGTACGCAGCGAAGATTTGAGAACCTCGGTCGTCAAAGGCGCCATTCCCGTCGTGTTTCACAAATATAAAGCATTGGAGGCAAGATTCGGGACAAGTTATCTCCATACGGACGTCCGCGCGGCTACAGAGGTGTTTTCAGAGACGGAACAGGTAAAAATTGCGGCGTTTTGTCAGGAAATCGGACTCGATTTTGGGTGTATTGATATCATGCGAGACATCAATGATGGACGGATCTATATTGTGGACGTGAATAAAACCTGCATGCCAGTCCTATCTCTTAGCTTCAAAGAGCAGCTGCGCGCTCTACGTCTTATGGGCGGTGCGCTTCGAACCGCGATAGAAGGACCATAGATGCCGTCTGCTCGTGTTCTCATACAGGATTTTTTCTGCGCCACATGGTCTGCTAAGCCGACCCTGAGCCGCAGTGAAATCGTCCGAGCCCTCAACCATCGCAGTCATCGCCGATGGATGACGGACTGGCTCGAACGCAAATCAGAGCTGGCGCACCTCAATCTCGTGGTCGCTATCAGCATCGTGATCTTGTGGCTCAAACACCATATAAATTTCAGAGTGCGTCAAATCACAAGCGGCGCCTGGTTCGCTGCACCGAGCCGCGCCATTGAGCACGCCCGCGCCGCCTTGCAACACAAAGACCGCTCTGTGCGCGAAGACGGTTTGGCGATCCTTGCCTATTTTGGCGACGCGTCCAGCCTGAGCCAGATCAAGTCGCTTTTCGATCATTCTGATCCCGAAACGCGTTACCGCGCCCAACTTGCCGCGCGCGCCATTGAACGAGAGATGCCCATTCTGTTCGTCGCGCCGCAATTCTCGCGTTGATCAGACGAAAGCTCCGATCGAAAGACAAAAAGCCCGCAGAGTGATCTGCGGGCTTTTGCTTTAAATGACTTAGACGTCGAACGCTTAGTGCAGGAATTCGAACAGGCCTGCTGCGCCCATACCGCCACCGATACACATGGTGACGACACCGTATTTTGCTTTCCGGCGCTGACCTTCGAGCAGGATGGAGCCGGTGCAACGTGCGCCGGTCATGCCGAACGGGTGGCCAATCGCGATAGAACCGCCGTTTACGTTATACTTCTCTGGATCGATGCCGAGGAAGTCGCGGCTGTAAAGACACTGTGATGCGAAAGCTTCGTTCAGCTCCCAAAGATCGATATCGTCGACTTTCAGGCCGTGACGCTCAAGCAGGCGCGGCACAGCTTTGACTGGGCCAATGCCCATTTCGTCAGGATCAACTCCGCCAACATTGAAGCCCATAAAACGGCCGAGCGGCTTGATGTTCCGGCGGGCTGCTTCTTCAGCTTCCATGACAACAACCGCGGCTGCACCATCCGAAAGCTGAGATGCGTTACCAGCTGTGATATACTTGCCTTCTTTGACTTGTTGACCGCCAGAGAAGACCGGTGGAAGGCCAGCTAGGGCCTCATAAGTCGTGCCTGGACGGTTGCATTCGTCCCGGTCACAAACCACTTCCTCTTCCGTGATTTCGCCCGTCTCTTTGTTCTTGAGCATCATTTTGGTCTTCAGAGGGGCGATCTCTTCAGCCATATAGCCGTTCTTCTGGAACTCAGCGGTACGGCGCTGTGACTCGGCAGAATACTCATCCTGTGCTTCGCGGCTGACGCCATAACGTTCAGCAACGATTTCAGCGGTTTCGATCATGGTCATCCAGATCGCTGGCCATTTCGCCATCAGCTCGTCTTCGGTGTAGCGGTGCAGGTTCATGTGACCCGAGCGAGACACCAGCGACAGGCTCTCAACGCCGCCACCAATCGCAACCGGTGCACCTTCATTGATTACGGTGTGCGCGGCGTTGGCGATTGCCTGCAGGCCAGACGAGCAAAACCGGTTGATGGTTGCGCCCGAGGTTGAGCTTGGGCAGCCCGCCCAAAGCGCCGCATTTCGCGCCACGTTGTGACCCGTCGCACCTTCAGGCTGAGCCGAACCGAGGAACACGTCTTCAACAGCTTCTGGTTCGACGCCGGCGCGTGCCAGGGCGTGTTTGATGGCGTGACCTGCCATCGTGATGCCGTGAGTGTTGTTGAGGGATCCCCGTCCAGCTTTGGCCAAGCCTGTGCGGGCGGTGGATACGATTACGGCTTCGCGCATGATGATTAACTCCCCTAAGTGGTCTATGTTGCAGCGCACCCTACTGAAGCGAGCAGGCCCCGGCTAGGGGTAACGTTGACGTAAAGTGGAACGACGTCGCGGAAACCCCTTCACGAAACCGTAATTCCTGCTTAGTCGGGAATGAACTGCGCTGAGGACGTTTGAATGCTTCGACACTTTCTGACCGGATTGTTTGCGATTGGACTGATGGCCTGTGCGGAAGCATCTCCGCCGATCAATGAAGGGGATGCGATCGAGTATTATCGCGTTGGGTCGGAAATCCCGGCGACCGCAGACCTTAGTCGCGGAGACGTCCCGAGGGACTCTTATGGCCGCCCCTATACATATGAAGGCCTCGGCGAAGCCTTGCCGCTGTTTTCCGGCGAACTTGCCGAAGGTGCCAGCTTTTCGTCCAGCCAGTTAGAGGGCAAGTGGACGGTGATCGAAGTCTGGGGCATTTGGTGCCACGATAGCCGAAATGATGCACCTTATGCGGCCGCCTTGTCCCGGGCCCTATCGCAGGACCCGGAGATCGATTTTATGTCGATTCACACGCCTCAAAATGCCGAACGTTCAGATAAAGCGCTGCGAGGATACGACTCTGTTTCGGCATGGTTTGACGAAAAGGGATGGCAGTTTCCGACCGTTATCGACGCGGACGCATCAATCCGCGAGACTCTAAAGATCCGTTGGACCCCAACTTATCTGGTAATTGCGCCAGACTTGACGGTGCAAGGCTTTCGGACCGGTCTCCATAAAACAAGTGAAAATGCTGTCGATGACTTCGTCAAAAGCATTGAGCTGACTCGCCAAGATTGGAACGCCGCAGAGCGCTAATCCGCAATGGATTCAAACACGGTGTAATTCCAGTTCGTACAGCTGTCCGAAACCCTCGTAAAAACAAGCGTATATAACCGTTAATTCATCAGAACTCTCACATTTCCCCCTAGGAAAACGCGGGGCCCTGCTTGTATTACTTGCGGGTAAGCAAATTCACAAAAGGTGGACCTCCCAATGTTGCACGCGTCGACCCGCAAACTCATCGATCGCCTCGCTGAAATGACAGACCTGAACAAGCTCGACTGGACTGAGAGCGACGCGGGTCAGATTACGTACTCAACGGAAGGGTACAGCGTTTCGCTAACCGAAGATCCGAATGAAGTCGTGATCACAAGCAAAGACGGCAAAGAACTCGAGCGCGCCACTGCAGAAGAACTTTCAGCCACGCAGACCGAAGACGGCAAGACTTATGCTCAGGTTGTGGGTGCGATGACCTCAGAAGCCGCGCGCATCGCGCGCGGTACAGAGGCAGCCATATCGTCTTTGCTTGCCGGAATGGCGGATCCCGTCGTCGATGCCGAACCCAGCGCGGTGGAGGAGACCGAGCCCGAAGAAATGCTCGCAGAGGACTCGATCGACGACACCCATGTGGCGGCTACCGCTGCAATGGAAACAACAGACATGGACGCAGAAAGCGACATAGCGGAAGCAGGAGACTTTACGGATCAGGCGCCGGAAGAGTCGGCTCTCGAAGACGATGAAGCGGATGACCATGCGGATGAAGAAGTTGACGCAGATGATGCTATCGCTGCTGTTTCAACATCTGAAGAACCTGTTCTATCGGACGCGGAAACCGAAAGCGATGTGACCGAAGCGGTCGCCCGCCTGGCAGATGAAGTGAACCAGCGCGAAGAGTCCGGGCTTGATGCCGCGGCAGCGACGGCGGTCGGCGCGGTCGCCGTGGCGGCGGGACTTGCCCCCGAAGACGAGGCATCAGAGGCGGAAGAGTCAGCACCGTCCTCAGAAATCGCTTCCGCTTCGGAAGAAACGCCTGTCGACGACGTAGAGCCAGCCAAATATGTTCCGTTCGGCCTTGATGCGGCTGCCCCCGCCGAGCCCGAGGAGGTCGCTCCAATCGAGGCTGAGGCCGCCGCCGCGATCGAAGTTGCGGCAAGCTTGGAGGAGACAGAGCCGGAAACCGTCATTGCAGACACCGAACCCGTCGCGGATGAGTCCTTTGAACCCAGCGCTGAGGCAACGTCCGCAGTCGATGCCGAACCCGTTTCCGACGAATCTGAAGATGTAGCCCAAACGGAAACGGTGGTGCCGTTTGCCGCCGTCTCGCCCTCGCTCGAAAGTGAGGTCACTTCAGAACAGTCTTTCGAAACCAACACGCTGGAGGCCGCGGCAAGCGCCGAAGATCCTGCGGAGATGGAAGTGATGGCAGCTGTGTCAGAGCCCATCACTGAAATCGACTCTCAAATGGAGACGGTCGCTGAAGCCGGAGAGGAAAAGGTCCAGTCGCCAACGTTCGGAATCGCCGCAACAGCGGCAGAAGCGCCTATGGAGCCAATGACCACCGAGGAACCAGCACCTGCGGAGTCTTTGGTCGACGCCGTCGCACAGCCAGCAGACACCGGCTTTGTCGAAACACTGGAATCGCCGACCGTTGAAACGGCACCGGCAGAGTCGATTGCCGTCGAAACCCCTGTGCCCATCACGCAGCAAAGTTACAGCCTGAGCGGGATCGGAGCCGGGTTTGGTCTCGGCGCGCTCTCAGCGAAAACCGAAGCGAGCGGCGTGCCGGGCCCCGGCGCCAGTCCCGAACCCGAAAAAGTTGTGATTGATGCAACCGAAGATGTCCTTCCAGACATTGATGGAAAGCCTGCTCTGCCAGAAGGCTCGCCGATCAGCGCTGATACAGTTTCAGGCAGCGATGAAGGCGCGACCGAGGTGTCATCCGACGCAGACGAAAGCGACATCTTGAAGCCTAGAACCCGTTTTAATCCCTGGGACTGATCCTCAAGCTAAAAAGCTTGAACTCACGGGCGCGTTCATTCGGAGCGCGCCCCGTCTAGTTTATGCGTTGCACCCAAGTCACAGCCCTAATGAATGTAAGGTTTTTTACACTCACAACGGCATCTAAGCTCTTGTGAAAACCCGAAGTGCAGGTCATTCGGCTCCCGAAAGTGCCTTAGCGCAAGGCACTCCATGCCTGATTAAGGGTTACCTCTCATGCCTCTAAAAACCACGCTCAAAACCTCATCCGCCGTGTTCATGCTGGCAAGCCTTATCGCGAGCCCAGCGCTGGCGCAAAACGCCGATACCGCTGAAGCCCGCCGCCTGGACCCGATCGTGACAACTGCTCAGCGCATTGAGCAAGATGCTCAGGATGTACCCATTTCCATTACCACGGTTGCGGACGAGAAACTCGACAATATCAAAGCGGGTGGCGCAGACATTCGCTTCCTATCCGCACGTGTTCCAAGTGTGATTGCAGAAAGCTCATTCGGACGCGCCTTCCCGCGCTTTTACATTCGCGGCATCGGCAATACTGACTTCGACCTGAACTCATCGCAGCCTGTTTCTCTGGTCTATGATGACGTGCCATATGAGAGTCCAATCCTCAAAGGGTATCCGGTGTTTGACGTCGAAGGCATCGAGGTCCTGCGCGGACCGCAAGGCACGCTTTTCGGCCGCAACACGCCCGGTGGTATTATTAAGTTTGACAGCGTTAAGCCGGGTGAGGCCCTCAATGGTTACGGGCGCGTGTCTTACGGCAAATACAACACGGCGGAGCTGGAAGGCGCCGTTGGGTTTCGCGTAAACGATCAGCTGGCACTGCGTTTTTCAGGCCTGTTCCAGCAGCGCGATGATTTCGTCGACAATGCGTTCACAGGTGAAAACAACGCCTATGAAGGGTTCGAGGAATCTGCGGCGCGGGTCCAGGCGCTCTGGTCGCCACTCGAAACAACAGATGTCCTGATCAATCTGCATGGCCGGAACAATCAAAGCGATGCGCGCTTGTTCCGCGCCAATATTATCGATCAGGGGTCTACGGGTCTCTCTGACAGCTTCGATTTCGATACGGTCTTTTTCGACGGTCAGAATGAGCTGGAACAGGACGCCTACGGCCTCACCCTGCGGGTGGATCACGAGATGGGCGACGCAGTCGATCTAACCTACATCTATGGCCACGAGACTGCAGAAGTCTTTTCACGCGGCGATATTGATGGCGGTTTCGGTGCGGCCTTCCTCGGAGCCGGAAACTTTGGCCCCGGATTTATTCCATTCCCGTCAGAGAGCGCGGGCGGAGTCGACGACCTTCGCCAGGTTACGCATGAAGCGCGATTTGCATTCTACGATTGCGGACCACTTCGCGCGCAAGGCGGGGTGTTCCTGTTCGATGAAAAAGTGAACATCTCTTCGTTCAGCTTCGACACGCTCGGACCCGGTCAGCCCCTCAACGGCGCGGCATTTCGCAATCAGAGAACAGACTCAAGCGGCGTCTTTGCTTCTGTTGCCTACGATGTGTCTGAGAAACTGACCGTCGCTGGCGGGCTTCGCTTCACCGATGAAGAAAAAGTGTTCACGGCCGGGCGGGAGATCGGACCATTCGGTTCAGGCCCCCTTGCGCCGCGCATTGTAACCGTCGGCGACGAACAAGTGAGCTGGGACGTGTCAGCAACTTATCAGCAGTCCGACGATGTTTCGTATTACGCGAAGATCGCGCGCGGGTTCCGCGGGCCATCCGTTCAAGGGCGTCTGGTCTTTGGCAACAATATCTCAAGCGCAGATAGCGAAACCGTTCTGTCCTACGAAGCGGGTGTGAAGTCAGAGCTGTTCGAAAATCGCTTGCGCGCAAACGCGAACGTCTTCCTCTACACTTTGGAAGATCAACAGCTGACAATTGTTGGCGGACTCGACAACACGGTTGCCCTGTTCAATGCGGATGAAAGCGAAGGGTATGGCTTCGAGGCGGATATCGAGGCCTTGGTGACCGACAATCTCGTGATCACGGGCGGCCTGTCTTACAACAAGACCGAAATTAAAGATGACGTCCTGCTGTCTCCAGGCTGCGGTGCATCCTGTACCGTTCTCGATCCAACCGTCGTCGTGGATGGCCAGACCTTCTTCAATATTTCCGGCAATTCTTTCCCGAATGCGCCTGAGTGGATTGCAAACTTCACAGCGCGTTACGGCGTCCCATTCCAAGGCGGCGAAGCCTTCGTCTTTACCGACTGGGCCTATAAAGGTGACACCAATTTCTTCCTCTATGAAAGCACCGAGTTCGGCGAGGACGGATATTGGCTGGGCGGCCTTCGTGCAGGTTGGGAAGGCGAAAACGGTATTGCTGTGTCTGCCTTTGTTCGAAACCTTACCGACGAGCTGGTGCTCGAAGGAGGAATCGACTTCAACAACCTGACCGGCTTCGTGAATGAACCTCGCACCTATGGGATCGAGCTCGGCTACACGTTCTAGGTCCAACACTTCTTCATTGAGAAAGCCCCGTCAGCGATCGCGGGCGGGGCTTTTTGGTGACGTCGACCATATTTCTGGGCGTTCTATTCAGCGGGCACCCGGTTAGGATGCTGCCACCCGTACCCACGCACCATTCGGAACAGGCGCTGGATCGGCTTCATCGTCATGATCCGATAGACGGAAGGGGTGAAATAGAGCGCCAAAATCGCTGATCCCGCGACCCCGCCGGCAATACCGGTCGCCAACGGCATCCAGAATACGTCCCCCTGAAGAATGATCGGAACAAAGCCGCCCATCGTCGTCAGGGTGGTTGCCACGATATG
>JAYZBJ010000238.1:0-2168 GCA_036338795.1 Pseudomonadota bacterium
TTCGCGATAGTGACGGCCATCGCGCCGGCGCCAGTCATTATGGTCAACGGTGACATAGAGAGACGCGTCGCCAAGATTGACGGAAAGCCCGCCAGCGCCGGTTGGCAAGCTGCTCGCCGGCGCATCCGCAAGCGCCGGAGCTGCGAGGAATGGCATTGCCGCAAAAGCCAGCGCCGCCATTCTGGGGGTCATGATGCGTTTCATCATGGATGCAAGAAAACACGGCGCTCCGGAACCCGGCATGACCGCCCTGTTGGGTTGCCGTTCACCTTCGCAAGCGGCGTGAACAAGCGCGCCCTTCAGGCTTGAGCGAGCCTAGCCGATGGAGTCTTCGAGGCGGGTATAGAAGGTACGCCAGTAGTATCCGGTATCGACATGCCGGTCGATACACATGACTTCCCACGTCTTGTGGGCAACGAAGGAGCAGTTGAATGTAAACTCGCCAATGCTGACAATGTCATATTCTTCATCAGAGAGACAGCAGGCCCCGCCTGTCTGCTCATGCGCCAGTTCGTAATAGTCTTCCGAGACGCCCCACTTCACGTCGCCCGGTGAAATTGACAGGTCGGTGTCATTTGACAGCCAGATAGGCAAATCGTCGACCTCATCCTCAACTTCTTCGGCCGTGACGACGAAGCCAAAGCTGGAACTGTAGGGCTGCCAGGTCATGGTTGCCGACCTTGGTTCGCTGACGCTCTTTGCGTAGGGTTCTTCCCGGTCGGTGAGGAGGTTTTCGGCGACACTCAAGGCAGACCAGGTCGATCTTAAGGTCGGCTTCCCGGTTTCTTCATCCTCATGCCAGTCGACAGAATGCAGCATGTCGCGGCGGGTAATCTGTAGTTCGTCCATGAAAGCGAGATATCGCCCTGGCTGGAAATAGGCCTTGTAGTCTTCCAGAGTGAGCACGCCATAACCTGGCCAATCCGGCTCAGCAGAGGCAGGGGATGATACGGCGACGACCATGAGAACAGAGGCGGCCAGCCTGCTCGCTATCTTCACATAAGTCCCCTTTGCACCCTGCCTGTTACGTGCCTAGCGCCTCCAGCCAAGCGCCGAGGGCCATCGCGTCGTTACGGCGGGCTTCAGCGACAGCCGCCGCCTCAGCATCCTCGCCCCATTGTTCAATCTGCCAGTCTTCATCAATGCGCGAAACCCTGAAAGCAGAGGTTGCGTCGATTTCTCGGTGTAACACAGCCAGGGCAATCACCGCAGACCCATAAAGCGCGGTTGCCCAGGCCAGAGCCGTCAGGCGAAAATTGTCGAGCGTCAGCGCGTGGTCCCGCGCTGCCTGGGTGGACGCATCGGGCTGCGGCATCGCGATCACGCCTTCGACCGGCAAAAGGACGATGCCAAGCGTGCGGCCCGCCCAGTCGCGCAGCGGGCGCCAGTATTTTTCCTGTCGCTCCCGAAGCTCGGTAGGTCCGTCCGCAAGATGGCAGACGAGGTCAGTGCCGGTATATTTCGCGACTTCCTCAGCCAGTTCTTCACGCGTTTCCGGAGCGCGGTCGATAGCGACATTGGCAAGGCGGGTGAGCGGCATCTTGCCCGGATCGATCACATCGGCCTGTGCATCCCATTCGGCCGCGACCAGCTCTGCCAGCTTCTTTGAAGGAACGATCAGGCCGAGTTTCGCAGGCGTTTTCAGCGGGCGGCCATCAAGCTCGACTTGCCAGCCCGTCTCCAGCTCACGCGTGGAGACTGACTTGTAGAAGCGTTTAGGAAGATCGGTGCGGTTTGGAGGCGTCTGTGACATGCGCCGCTAAGTGCCACGTCAGGGACGTGATGGGAACGGCGCATGTGCGTCAGCTGGCACGACTGTTCTGTGCCATTTCCTGTCGAGGCTGCTCGCCAAGGCGGATCGTGTCGACAATGATGCGTGTGTCCCGGTCAAGCAGGGCAACAGTCTGGCCGATACGGATTGTTTTGAGGGTCGTCTGTTTGCGGCTCATTGCAAGCTCTGCGCGCCATTCCAGAGAGAGCGGATACATGTCCGCCGGGAAGCGCTCGCCCTCGACGATCCGGTCTTCGAGGTGGGAGGATTCGAAACAGATGTCCTGCTGGGCATAGCCAACTTCGCAAAGCCCATCAGCGGTGCGAAATCCTTCCGTGAAGACGGTGTGGTCGGCTGGCGTGAACTGATTGGCCAATGTTGCTTCCGGCGTCGGATT
>JAYZBJ010000239.1:0-13751 GCA_036338795.1 Pseudomonadota bacterium
TATGCCAGAGATGAATGCGGTTATCAGCGTCGAGATGAGAATCAGAAGAGCGCTGAACCACGTCATGGTGCGGCGATAGGCTGGAACGTCCCGATTGGCCAGAGCACGGACGGAAATGGACTTGTCCTGCCGAGAGGGACCAATAGGTTTGCCGGATGTCCGACAAAGCTGTTCGAAATGGGCCGTGGCAGGTCCACTCCACCGAAACCTCATTTGAGAACCCGTGGATCAGGGTTGAGACCAGCAAGGTCACCCATCCCAATGGCGAGCCGGGCATCTATGGCGTCGTTCGGTTTGCCAATCTCGCCATTGGCGTGTTGCCCGTCGACGATGAGGGCTTCACCTGGCTGGTCGGTCAACACCGTTTCCCGCTGGACGCCTATAGCTGGGAACTGCCGGAAGGCGGCGGCAAGCCAAGTGTGCCACCGCAGGAGACCGCGATGCGGGAACTCCGGGAGGAGACCGGTCTGGCAGCAGATGGCTGGTACGAGATCGGCCGCTGGCACCTTTCCAATTCAGTCTGTGATGAGCGCGCCGTCGGCTTTCTTGCGACCGGCTTGTCACAAGGCAAGGCGGCGCCGGAGGCGAGCGAAGAGCTGGACGTTCGCCGCGTGCATATGAGCGAGCTTGTTTCGATGTGCCTGAACGGTGAGGTGACCGACAGTTTTACAGTGTTGATGGTGTTGTCGGCGTTTGAAAAAGCGCGTCGCGGTGACCTGCCAGAGAGTGTGAGACAGCTCATTCTGGGCTGATCCATTGGCCTTCTTGCAGCTAGGTAAAATCCCCTATTCACAAAATACTTCACTAGTGTAATAAATTTCGAAATTCGAGTTCATCTCTGTTTCGAGCCTGGTGTGCAGGCCAAACGTCTGTTGGAGGAAAGCCCATGCATTTCGATTATAGTGAGACAACCAAGCAGTGGATGAAGCGCGTCAGCGACTTCATGGATGAGCATGTGTTCCCGAATGTGGAACTCTATCACGAGCAGCATGAAGCGGGTGACCGTTGGTCCATTCCAAAAATCGTTGAAGACAAGAAGGCGCTCGCCAAGGCTGAAGGGCTATGGAACCTGTTCCTGCCGCCATCAGAACACGACACCGATGAGTATCATGGCGCGGGGCTCAGCAATCTGGAGTACGCGCCATTGGCAGAGCTGATGGGTCGCGTGGAATGGGGCTCGGAGGTGTTTAATTGTTCAGCGCCCGATACGGGCAACATGGAAGTGCTGCACCGCTATGGCTCCGAAGCCCAGAAAAAGAACTGGCTGAAGCCGCTTCTTGCCGGTGAAATCCGTTCTGCCTTTCTCATGACAGAGCCGCAGGTTGCTTCTTCGGACGCGACCAACATCGAGACGCGGATTGAGCGCGATGGCGACGAGTACGTTATCAACGGCCGCAAATGGTGGTCGTCCGGTGTCGGGGATCGTCGCTGCAAGGTTGCAATTGTCATGGGCAAGACTGACCCGTCCGCCCCCAAGCACAAGCAACAGAGCCAGATTCTCGTGCCGCTTGATACGCCTGGGGTCGAGGTCGTCAGGATGCTGCCCGTGTTCGGCTATGACGACGCACCGCACGGCCACGCAGAAGTGATCCTGAAGGATGTGCGCGTCCCGGTCGAAAACCTGATCCTTGGTGAGGGCCGGGGGTTCGAGATTGCCCAGGGAAGGCTTGGCCCAGGCCGGATCCACCACTGCATGCGCACGATCGGGGCGGCTGAAGTGGCCCTTGAGAAGATGTGCAAACGACTGCTGTCGCGCGAAGCCTTTGGCAAGAAGGTGGCTGAGCAGTCAGTCTGGGAGCAGCGAGTTGCTGAAGCCCGGACTGACCTGGAGATGTCGCGTCTGCTTACACTGAAGGCCGCGTACATGATGGACACAGTCGGCAACAAGGTCGCAAAGAATGAGATCGCCATGATCAAGGTTGCGGGGCCGCGCATGGCATGCAGGATCATTGATGATGCCATTCAGGCCCATGGCGGTGGTGGTGTAACCTCAGACTACGGCCTGGCTCGTGCTTACGCGACGATGCGGACAATGCGCCTCGCTGACGGTCCGGATGAGGTGCATAATCGGACGATCGCGCGCCTCGAATTCAAGAAGTACCGCGATAATGAGTACGCCAGGCAGGTTGATGAGGAGAAGCAGACCGAAGTGGTCGGTTCCCGCTAGCACGCCGTCGCAGGCCAACAACAAAAGCCCCCGCCGGACCGGCGGGGGCTTCGTTTTCCTGGAGCGATAACTAATCGGTTTGAAGGGGATTATTCTTCGTCCCAGGAGAATTCGAAAGTGTGCGAGCGTTCCTCGTTGAAACGCGCTTTCTCCGCTGCAGACAGGGCGGGGTGATTGTCGACGAAACGCTGCACATCGGTGTCCTTGAGGCGGGAATTGTCGCCGCCGACACAGAGGGCCCGGTAGGTCTCGCCGTCTTCGCCTACGGTGCTGAGAATGACCGGATCGCTGAGATCGCCTTCAAGATCGTCGCATTGATCGTTAAGCTCCTCGACCACTTCGCCAGCAGCTTCCAGATCGTCCTCGAGCCCATCCTCGAAGGCGGCCTCCATGCGTTCGCCCATCATCTCACCAAGTTCTTCCATTCGCTCGGCTTTTGCTTCCATCCGCTCTTCAACGATGACGGCGATGCGATCAGCGCGATGTGCATGGGCTTCGGCCAGCGCTTCGGCACGGCGGGCATGGGCCTCCGCCATGGCTTCCGCACGTTCCGCATGAGCTTCTGCGAGAGCGGCAATTTTCTCTACCTGGATCTCGACCGCGTCACCATCCAGCTTGGAGATGAAAATCTCGCGATTCGGAATGATGATCTTGATGCCGTCGTCGGTTTCGACAGTTTCGATGTCCATGCCGTCAAATTTGAGATCAAAGTCGAAGGTCATGTCGCCCAGCTCTGCCAGACCTTCCAGTTCGACCATACCTTCAAGTTCGGCGAGGTTTTCAAGCTCGGCGAGCGCTTCCAGGTCCTTCAGTTGAGACAGGTCCGAAAGCTCAAGGGCGAGAACGCTCATCTCTTCCTGCAAGTCGGAGAAATCCATCTTGTGGAGGCGTTTGATCTGCGGCTTGAGGCCTTCGAAAGGATCGCTGAGCAGCACGAATTGACGGTCACCCTCATCATGATGGGAGCGGAAGCGGTAGACGCGGGTCTGGCTGCCTTTCTCATGCAGGGATTGCTCATCATCTCCGCCAGCCAGCTCAGCCGTGGCCTGATCCTTCGGGGAGGCCGAGGCGGCACACGATGCGGTCGCAAGGACGGCAGCAGTGCCAAGTGTCACGGCGAGCGTGGAGCCAAGCAGGCGGCGTCGGAGGGTGGGAGCGGCGTTTTGCATCAGGATTAGTCTCTCTTTTATGGGATGCGCCAAGGTAAGGTTCGCGCCGGAGAACGCGGTGTCGGCCGGTCCTGCAAGGCGCGCAGCCTTGACGAGGGTCTGGCCATAGGAAAACGCTGATGACGTTCCCGCCCGAAGTACATCAGCGTCGCAAGCGGCTTCTTGGTCCACCCGGAAAGCCCGGATGGCGACATGAGCCATTGGATTGAACCACTGCACCGCGAGCATGATCTGTGCGAGGTGCAGGGCAAGAAGATCGCCGCGCTTGATGTGCATGAGCTCGTGGGTGAGCGCATCACGTTGTTCGCGCGGGGAATAATCAGCCTCGAACCATTCCGGCAACAGGATGACAGGCTTCAGGAAGCCGGTCACAAGGGGACTACCATTCAGGAGGCTCGTGCGGACAGTGAAATCACGGCGCAGCTTCAACTGGGAAGCCAGTTCTCGAGCTTTGGCTTCTACAGCTTCGGACGCTGGCGAAGAGTCATCACGGATTAGCTGGTGGAATACCGCCTGACGGCGCCAAGCCAGACCGAGCATGAGTGCCGTGCCCACAATCCAGACAGGCAACATGAAAGAAGGGGCTGCCGCCAAAACGGTTTCGACGAAGCCGGGTTCACTCACGGGGGCGCTTGTCCAGTCAACTGTGGTCGTTGGTGCGGGCGGTGTCGGGATGACAACGTGCTCAACAGGCGCGGCGCGCTCGCCGACCCATTCGATACGGATTGGCTCGGCCGCAATATTGGCTTCCTGCGTTGGCGCCAGGAAGCCAAACAGCGATGCGTTTGCGGGCATCGGCGGCATGAACAGGCGCGCCATCGGCACAAGCCAAAGCGCATAGGCCGCCTTGGCTCCGAAGTGGCGTGCGAAGGGCTTGCGTACGAGCAGGACGATCAGCATCAGCGCTGTGACGGCGATGCTCGTCTGCAGAGCATTCGCCAGTAACGGATTCATTTCGGTTAGTGCGGTCATTTCTTGAGCTCCCCCAACAAGGCTTCAAGATCGGCAATATCTTCGGCCGTCAGGCCGCGAGAGTCAGCGAGATGGGCGACGAGGGGTGCTGCGCGGCCGCCGAACATGCGATCGACAAACTGCTTGGCTGCCTTCTTCTGATAGTCGCCCCGCTTGATTGCCGGGCGGTAGAGATAGCGTCGGCCATCCGGCTCAGTCGTCAGTGCGCCCTTGTCAACAAGGCGGCCGACAAGGGTTTTTACCGTGCGGATGTTCCAGGACTTGTCATCCTTCAGCGCCTCGCCAATTTCGCTCGCGCCGATGCCGGGATTGTCCCAGAGCACATTCATGATTTCGAGTTCGGCTGGTGTGATCTGCATCGGACTCACATCCCTCATTGATTACGGGTGTAGTCGATACGATCGATTACAGTTGTGGTCAATAGGGGAATTATGATTTTTTCGAGGCGGCGAAAACGGAAGGAAGTTGCGTGAAAGGCGCTTACAGGGAATCTTTTTCCTGTGATGCTCGCGCTTCGCGCATTTTGCGAAGCTTATCTGCCTTGCCGGTCGCCACGAACCAGAAAATCTTCCAAGCTAGGCCCCAAGTCAGTTTTCCATCCGGACGAGCGGTGCCGACTTTTTCCTTGGCCGGCTTGTGGGGTGCCTTGCGCTTACGGCGACGTCTGACATCTGCATGGTTGCTCGCGGGCGGTACAAGGACCGTGAGTTCGCCATCATCCTCGGTGACGGTTTCAAGCTGTGCCGGGGCCGCTTCGACCTGCGCAGCTTGTGGGAGATTGTGCTGCAGGTGCTCGTCCGAGAAATCGATCGCGAGCTCCACCCACAGCGGCAGGTGGTCGGAGACCTGCCAGGTTCGCCAGCGGGACAGGTAATAATCCTTGTCGTCGCCTCTGTTTTTAGGAACGCCGTTTTCCTTGAGTTCACGGTGCCGTTCTGGAAGGACGGGCGCGTAGTGATCGTAATGTTCCGGCAGGAAAAGCGATTTCGCAAAGTTGAACGCGCCTGCATTTATGAATGTGACCTCGTCCTTACGCGTTCGGAAGACGATCTGGTCGTAGTATTTGTTGCCCAACAAGTTTGACGGAAAGAGTTCAGGGGGGAGCTGGAAACCTGCACCGGTCAGCGCTTCCATCGTTGCGTCCAGCTTGTTGCCGATATTGAAATCGCCCAGCAAAATGTAGTTCTCGTCCTCGCGATCCGCCCTGCGCGCCATCTCCTTGGCGATGTGCTTGATCTCGGCCACGCGCCGCTGGTAACGGTCGGAGCCTTTTTCGCTCGAGCCGTAATAGATGTGCACGGTACACAGAGTGAAATGAAACCAGCCTGCCTGGAAGCGCATCAGGAATGGTGTGCGGGCAAACTGCTGCTCGTCCGGCAGTAGCGCATGTTTTGGCAACACGACTTCTCCGGCCACATTCATGAAATCGACCTTGGACTTGTCGAACACGAACGCCATACGCTCGCGGTTGCCGGAGGACCCCACTGTGACGTCTGTCGCCATGAAGTCCCAGTGAGGGCCGAGCAACTCCATGATCTTGCGCAGCGGCGTCAGGTCTTCGTTGATTTCCTGCAAAGCGCAGACATCGAACCCGGATATGATCTCCGCGATATAGAACAGGCTTTCGCGGCGGCGCGGTCCGTGGCGATACTTGTTGTTATCGAAGTCGCGGAGGTTCCAGGTTCCGATGATCAGACTGGAATGGCGTGTCCTTGATGGAATGCCAATGCCGGGTGGGGACTTCATCTGCGCCCGAAGGTCAAGCAGGCGACGCGAGACCCAGTCACGTTCAGCCTCCGTGAAGAGGTCGGGATCGCGCAGATCGGCATACCGGACCATTTTGTCCCCTCCCTGACCAGTCAGAATGCCTGTCATCACTGGTCTGTTGGGCATTGAGTGACGCGATTCGTCGCGAAAGGACCAGACGAAACCCGCTCATGCCCGGTTCAGGCAGGCTATGTCAGAACGCGGCTATGCTGAAGGCTGGGTTCATAGCAATTGCCGCGCTCCTCATCTCCTCCGGGGCGTCCGGGCAGTCAGGAGATTGTAATGCCGGGCGCGACCTCGTGGGTCTCCTTCACTGCACCGAGGACGCGATGGCCGTTTTGCCTGCGTCCAAGCGCGAAAGCGTGAAGCAGTCGTTTCTCGACACAGCCCAGTCGGTCGGCGGAAACGATCTTGTTCGCGCGCTTGGCGGCGACCCCGGCCACAGACCGCAAGCACCACAGGTCTATTCCGATTATGGGTGGCAAGCCGCTGGTCCGATCATTCAAGGCAGCGGTGTGCAGGGCCTCCTGCTGGCGGCAAGAAACCGGTCGCCCGCGCTCCCGTATGGGCGGGCCGAGGCATTACTTTCCACCGGTATGGTGGCGCTTGGTACAGCGCCATCCGGCGTGTCATTGCCTTCCAGACCCCTACCTGCCGACACTGCGGACAGGATGAATGCTGAGCTTCTATCGCTTGCCCAGCAGTCGGACGGGTTTGACAGGGGCGACCTCGCGCACGCTGCCGCCAAGCTGGCAGCGCTTCGTTGTGACCTCGAAAGTTTCGAGAGCGCACGGAAGATGACCCTCGCGCCCGGGGCGATCCGCTATGATTTCTGGCGAGGGCGAATAACGGGAGACCTCTCAGCCTTGCCTGCGGCCATCATTGTCGGCGCGACTGCAGAAGACACGCGGCACGTCCGGCAGGCGCTCGACGGCATCGGGTTTCTGGGCGATCACGGTTTTTGCAGCAGCTAAAGCCCGAAAAAGCGAAAGAATTTATCGAAGTGATGGCGACTCGGGTGTATAGTCCGGCATGATGACAGAACGCGATCATGACGCATTCGAACCGGTCTCCGGCTCCAAGGAAATAGGGGCGCTCGCTCACCTCTACAGGGCTGAAGTGTATCGTTCGACGATCTGGCGTCAGCGCCTCGACATGACGACGAATTGGGCAGTCGTTTCGACTGGCATTGCCCTGTCAGTCAGCTTTGCCACTGCTACAGCGTCACCATTGCCGATCCCGCTTGTTGGCATGCTGTCCATCATGTTCCTGTTCCTCGAAGCGCGCCGCTACCGCTACTTCATGGTGTGGAAGTTTCGTGCCCGCCTGCTGGAGATGGCTGTGATGGTGCCGATCCTGCTAGGCAAAGGCGCGTCGATCCCGACTGACAGGGGCACAGCCCTTTCGGATGATTATGTTCGTCCGAGGCACCGGATTTCGCTCACCCGCGCGATGGGCCAAAGGCTGCGCCGCAACTATCTCTGGATTTTCATTATCCAGTATGCGGCCTATATCGCAAAGATATGGATCCACCCGATCGAAGCTGTGACGTTCGACCAGATGCTTGAGCGCGCTCATATCGGGCCAGTTGCAGGTGATCTTGTCCTCGTTGCCGGCACGATGCTGCTTGTATTTTTCAGCATTCTCACGCTGTGGACCTGGCGCGACGAGAAACGCGATACAAGCCGGATGTCGGATTACCTCGAGAACGAATAGGGGTGCTTCTTTGAATGCACTGCAGCATTAGCTCATTGCTATCGGCTGCGAACTCTTTATCTAGACACCCAAGACGCCTCAGGCATCGATCAAGTGAGCCAGCTGCCACCGTGCACGGCTCGAGCGACTTTCCTAATCCGATCGTTGCCTTGCGACCTCAAGCCCTGAAAGCGCCCTGACCGACGGCAGAATGGTCTGCCGTCAGAATGATGACTGGCGCCTCGCGCAGCCTTGCAGCTGCGTGTCAGGCAAAATGAAAGACAATTTACTTGACCGATTTCTCCCAACTTGGCTTGGCCGAGCCAATCCTTCGTGCGTTGACAGCCGAAGGATACGAAAAACCGACCCCCATTCAGGCGCAGGTCGTGCCGGCAATGATTGCGGGTAACGACGTTCTGGGGACAGCCCAGACAGGTACCGGCAAGACGGCGGCATTTGTGCTTCCGGTCCTGAACCGGCTTGCGCAAGAGAGCCGCCGCCCCGAGTCGAAGACCTGCCGCGCCCTGATCCTTGCGCCAACGCGCGAGCTGGCGGCCCAGATCGTCGAAAGTGTTCAGGCTTACAGCGCACACATGCGAGCTTCTGTCGCCATGGTTATCGGCGGCGTGAAGATATCGAAGCAAATTCGGACCATGCAGCGCGGCGTCGACATTGTCGTCGCTACGCCCGGCCGGCTGCTCGATCTCGCTGACCAGAAAGCCATCCACTTCAACGCTGTTGAGACCGTCATCATCGACGAGGCCGACCACATGATGGATATGGGCTTCCTGCCGCAAATCCGGAAAGTGCTCGCTCAACTCCCGCGCAAGCGCCAGACGGTGCTGCTGTCTGCGACGATGCCAAAAGACATTCGGGCTCTTGCTGACAAATTTCTCAACGATCCGGTGAACATCGCGGTCGCCGCTGTCTCCAAGCCGGCGGAGCGGATCGACCAGAGCGTTCGATTCATGGCGCCTAACGAAAAACGCGATGCTCTGGCCAAAATTCTGAGTGCCGACAATGTCCATAGCGCGATCGTGTTCACCCGTACCAAGCGGGGGGCCGATCGCGTGAGCCGTCATCTTGAGCAGGCTGGTCTCGCCTCTGCGGCGATCCACGGCAACAAAAGCCAGAACCAGCGGATCAAGACGCTCGATGCGTTCAAGGATCGCTCACTTCGCGTGCTCGTGGCGACGGATATTGCCGCTCGCGGAATCGACATCGACAAGGTCAGCCATGTCGTGAACTTTGAGCTTCCAAACGTGCCGGAATCCTACGTCCACCGCATCGGTAGAACTGGGCGTGCCGGGGAATCGGGCACAGCCATTACGCTTTGTGCGCCGGATGAACGCAAGCTGCTGCGCGATATCGAGAAGGTTATTGGCAACCGGATTTCCGGTAATGATGCGCCAGATTACAGCACGTCTGATGGCGACGGGAAGACCAAATCTTTCCGCCCCGAACAGGACGAAAAAGCGCGGCGCAAACCCCGCCGACGCTATCGCCCTGCCCAGGGTAAGGGCAAACCACGTGGCAAAGGACAGGGGCAGAGCAGTCGGGCCTCTTGACCGAACGGGGCTTTTCCCGTTTAACCCGCCGCTTCAGGACGGGAAGGTGCGAAGCCGCCGTTGGAATCGTGGAGCTCACAAGGGACGCTCCACCGGCTCGCGTCATAAAAGGAAGACACCATGTCACGTCGTCACTCGACGAAGTACAAGATCGACCGTCGCGTCGGTGAGAATATCTGGGGCCGCCCCAAATCGCCAGTCAACAAGCGCCCGACCAAGCCGGGCCAGCACGGCCAAGGCCGCCGCCAGAAGGTGTCGGACTATGGTCTGCAGCTGATGGCGAAGCAGAAGCTGAAATTCTACTACGGTGACATCACCGAGAAGCAATTCCGCCGTACGTTTGACGAAGCCAACCGCCTCAAGGGCAACACGGCAGAGAACCTGATCGGCCTCCTTGAGAGCCGCCTGGAAGCATTCGTCTACCGCGCCAAGTTCGTGCCGACCATCTTCGCTGCCCGTCAGTTCGTGAACCACGGCCACGTGAAAGTGAACGGCGTGAAGACCAATATCGGCTCCTATCGCCTCAAGCCGGGTGACGTTGTCGAAGTTCGCGAGAAGTCGCGCAACATCGCACTAGTTCTGGAAGCTCTCGGTTCGCCAGAGCGCGACATCCCGGAGTATATCGAGGTCGACCCGAAAGCCATGACCGCCACGTTCGTGCGCGTTCCTGAGCTGGTCGACGTGCCGTACCCGGTGAAGATGGAACCGTCTCAGGTCGTCGAATACTACTCTTCGTAAGTCGTTCAGGACTTGCACTACAGGTAAGGCCGCGCTCCATTGGGCGCGGCCTTTTGTTTTTTTTTGAGGGACTTGAGGAATAAAGACTATGAGCAAGCCCTCCAACGAAGATGTCGCGAGCCGGTTTATCGCCAAGCCTGGTGAGCGTTTCGAACTGTCCGCGCGCGCTAGCGGTGACCGCGAGCTCTTCCCCGACAAGAAGCACGCGCGCAAATCGCTTCAGGCCGATGCCGGCGCGATCGACGAGTTGCAGGACCTGCTTTATGCGACACGAGAGCGGGCATTGCTCATCGTACTGCAAGGCATGGATACATCCGGGAAAAGTGGTGTCATCCGAAACGTCTTCGCCCAGACGTCGCCGCTCGGCATGAAGGTGAAGGCGTTCAAGGCGCCAACTCGTATCGAGCTCGGCCATGATTATCTCTGGCGTGTTCACCAAGCTACGCCGCGCAAGGGCTTCATCGGAATTTTCGACCGCTCGCACTACGAGGATGTGCTGGTGGTAAAGGTGCGAAACTTCGCGCCCGCGGATCAGGTCGAGCAGCGCTATGAGCAAATCAACCAGTTTGAAAAGCACCTGACGGAAAATGGCACGAAGATCCTCAAATTCATGCTTCACGTCGGTTATGAGGAGCAGGGCATTCGCCTGCAGGAACGCATCACCGAGCCGCACAAGCGCTGGAAGTTCAACCCAAACGACCTTGAAGACCGCAAGCTCTGGCCGGACTTTATGGGCGCCTACGAAACGATGGTTCAGCGCTGCTCGACCGAATGGGCGCCGTGGTACGTAATTCCAGCAGACAGCCGAACGCGAAGAAATGCTGCGATCGCGCGCATCGTGCGAGGCGCGCTTGAGGACATGCAGCTTGAATGGCCTGATCCCGAGCTGAAGCTCGAGGACTATGATTTCGGTTAGACCTTGATTGTACAGCAAAAAATGACCCGCCCGGCGTGACTGGTGACGGGTCAATCACCAGAGCCGGACGGGCCACATGATGCGCTCGAATGTCGATTGTCAGGACCAGATGGCCCTGCGCACCATGAGCGATCTTTAGCTGACTTTGACAGAGCCGCCGCTCGATTTGTCGATCGTCACATCAGTTGCGCCGCCGCTGGCGCGCACACTGCCTCCGCTGGAGGCCTCTGCGTCGACGCGGTTCGTGGCATAGGCACGAATGGACGCGCCGCTGGAAACGTCGGCAGTGAGCGTCGTGCATTGCAGTTCTTCGGCATCAATCGTCGAACCGGAAGATGCTTCGGCGCTGATTTCATTGCAGTTTCCGGAAGCTTCGACACTTGCGCCGCTAGAGGCCTCGACTTCCACCTCGCCGGCGGAGACATTGGTGACGACAACGCGGGCACCGGAGGAAACATCGATGGAAGTGTCGTCGCCCGTCAGGCCTGAACCTTCGACATAGGCACCCGACGAAGCCTCGATCTCGCTCAGTGAGTCCACGCTGACGGTGACGACGTATTTCTCGCGTTTGCCGCCCCAGTTCATGCGTTTGGCACGCTTCAGGACAAGTCGGTCATCATCGACCTCGACAACGATGTCACTGAAGTCGCCCTTTGAATTCTCAACAGAAACTGACTGCGCGGCGCCTGTCTCATAGTAGACTTCAATGCCGGCGGAGACGTCGATCTCGTCGAAATCACGCACATCATAAGTGCGCGTTTCGGCAAGGGCAGGTGCTGCTGCGACGGCAGTTGCAGCGATGGCAAGGAGAGTAAAACGGGTCTTCATGACAAAGGTCCTTGAACTGGAAAACGCGGAGGAAACGAATGGGCTTGACTTGAATTTATCGATAGTCAATACGTTTGATTATCGTAAGTCAATAAGGAATTGAGCATGCCCAAGAAAATTTCCTCTCTTCTACTGGCCCCGATCATGGGCATTACACTTGTCGCCCTTCCGGCATGTGTCGTTATTGATGCAGATGAGGAAGCTTTGCATTCTGATTGGGATGGATCGCGCAGTTATGGCGCGCTCAAGGGGGCGGATGTGACGGGGAACGCCGTCACGGTACGCGTGTCGTCCAATGGATGCACCACCAAGGAATTTATCGGCACGGATATCCGCCGGATGGGCGACGACCGGTTCTCGGTCGGCTTTTACCGCGAGAAAGAGGATTATTGCCGCGCGAACCGGCCGGAAGGCATCGCGCTTACCTGGAGTTTTGCCGAACTGGGCATTCCGGATGGGGCGGATGTCAGCATTCGCAACACAGTCCGAAACTAATCCGGAACGTGGTCTGAAAACGTTCTGGTGGCATTCCAGAAACGTTCTGGTTGTCAGACCAGCTCTGCGTATAGGTCATACTCGTCAGCGTCCGTCACCCGGACGCTGACGATCTCGCCCGGTGACAGGTTTTCACCGCCCTCGAGATAGACCACCCCGTCGATTTCCGGGGCGTCGGCTTTCGACCGTCCGAGCATTTCGCCCGGCTCGTCACTCGGGCCGTCGATGATGATGTCCTGTACGGTGCCGATCTGGCTGGCGGCTCGCTCAGCGGAGATTTCTGCCTGCAGCGCCATGAAGCGATGCCAGCGTTCTTCTTTGACTTCTTCGGGGATATGGCCGGGAAGGTCGCGGCTTTCGGCGTGCTCGACATTTTCATACTTGAAACAGCCCGCCCGGTCGATTTTCGCCTCGCGGATGAAGTCGAGCAGGATTTCGAAATCCTCTTCGGTTTCGCCGGGAAAGCCGACGATGAAGGTCGAGCGGATGGTCATGCCCGGCACATCGCGGCGCCATTGCTGGATGCGTTCGAGGACGCGGTCCTGCTTGGCCGGCCGCTTCATCGCCTTCAACACATTGGAAGAGGCGTGCTGAAACGGAATATCGAGATAGGGCAGAATCTTGCCCTCAGCCATGAGCGGGATGACCTTGTCGACGTGCGGGTAGGGATAGACATAGGGCATGCGAACCCAGGTACCGAGTTCGCCGAGGCCGCGCGCGAGATCGAGAAAACGGGTCTCATACTCCTCGCCGCGCCATGTCTGCGGCGCGTACTTCACGTCGAGACCGTAAGCCGATGTGTCCTGGCTGATCACCAGAAGCTCGTTCACGCCCGCTTTCACGAGACGCTCTGCCTCGGTAAGCACATGATGGATCGGGCGTGAGGCGAGGTCACCGCGCAACTTCGGAATGATGCAGAAACTGCAGCGATTGTTACAGCCTTCGGAAATCTTCAAATAGGCGTAATGGCGCGGTGTCAGACGCAGCCCGGTTTCCGGCACAAGGTCGGTGTAGGCATTGGCGGGCGGCGTCAGGTGTTGATGCACCGCATCCATCACCTGCTCATACTGATGTGGCCCCGTCACGGCGAGCACCTTCGGGTGGGCCTTCTGGATCACTTCCGGTTCTGCACCGAGGCACCCGGTGACGATGACCTTGCCATTGGCCTCGATGGCTTCGCCGATGGCGCCGAGGCTTTCATCGCGTGCGCTGTCGAGGAAGCCGCACGTATTTACCAGCACCAGGTCCGCGCCGTCATAATCCGGCGCAATGGCATAGCCCTCGGCCCGCAGCCGCGTGATGATGCGTTCGCTATCGACGAGTGCTTTCGGGCAGCCGAGCGAAACGATGCCGACTTTGGGCTGCGTCTTGGCGGACGATTTCGGCGGTGTCTGGATGAGGGTGCTCATGGGCGGGGCATTTACCAGCGCCGGGCC
>JAYZBJ010000240.1:0-8206 GCA_036338795.1 Pseudomonadota bacterium
ATCCTGGCCGTGGACTGGTGCTCGTCCACACGGGCAATGGCAAAGGCAAATCCAGCTCGGCATTCGGGGTCATCATTCGGGCTCTGGGCTGGAATCAGAAAGTGGGTGTTGTCCAGTTCATAAAAGGCAAATGGATCACCGGCGAGAAACAGTTCTTCATGCGCATGGAGGACCAGATCGACTGGCACACCATGGGGGAAGGCTTCACCTGGGACACACAGGATCGCGACCGCGATATCGCCGCCGCTGGCAAGGCATTTGGCCGGGCAACCGAGATGATGAAAAGCGGTGATTACGATCTCATCGTCCTCGACGAGATCAATATCGCCCTGCGTTACGACTATCTCGACACCGAGACCGTCATCGACGCCCTCAAGGCGCGTTCTGACCGGACCAGCGTCATACTGACGGGCCGCGATGCCAAAGCCGAGATTTGCGATTATGCCGATCTCGTCAGCGAGATGACCGAGGTGAAGCACCCGTTCAAGGCGGGGATCAAGGCGCAGCGCGGCATCGACTTCTAGCGACTTACCCTGGGTCATGGGGCCATCGGCGCCTATTGACAGGATTTCGCACTTGCAACATCAGAACGCTCAGATGGTGCTCCCGTAACAAGGGGCTAAGAGGGAAGCCGGTGTAAATCCGGTGCTGTACCCGCAACTGTCAGCCAGGAGCTGATGGCCAGCATTGCCACTGGGGCGCAAGCCCTGGGAAGGCGGCCAGAAGCATTGATCGGCGAGCCAGGAAACCTGCCATCGCGTCGTTCGTCCGGAGACCGGGAAGAGTTCTCAGCGGGCGGGAAGGCAATGCCTCTCCTTTTGTAACGACATCCGAAAACTCGGCCTGGCCGCCCGCATGGCATTCGTCATGAGGCCAGACATGTCGTTAAGCACCTGTTTCCGGGCGGCAAGGTGCAGTGAGGGGTACCACCCATGTTCTACAAGACGGCGCTGCTGGGAGCAGCCGCTATTACAATCGCCACTCCTGTCATCGCGCAGGTTGCAGGCGAAGATGAAACCCGCCTCGGCGCAATCGTCATCGAAGGCTCCCGCCTTGACCAGACGCAGACCGAAGTCGGCTCCAGTGTCAGCGTCATCTCGGCTGATGACCTTGAAAAACTCGACGTGGATTTTGCACTCGACGCGGTGGCCACCGCACCGGGCGTGACCATCAACCAGAATGGTGCATTCGGCGGAAATGCCAGCGTTCGAATTCGCGGCGCAGCTTCCGGCCAGACGCTCGTACTTGTCGACGGCGTGCCGGTCGGCGACCCGTCGACCACCGATGGTAGCTTCAACTTCGCCTTTCTCGACGCAGCCAATGTCGAGCGGATCGAGGTCCTGAAAGGCCCGCAGTCGACGCTCTGGGGGTCTGATGCGATTGGCGGTGTCGTTTCCATTACGACGAAACAGCCGGAACCCGGTTTCGGTGGAACGGCGTTCGCAGAATATGGCTCATTCAACACTTTCCGCGGCGGCGCTTCGCTTGAAGGCGCAAACGAGACCGGCGACTTCCGCCTCTCAGCGTCGGGCATCACGACGGACGGGATTTCCAAAGCGGATGAATCAAATGGCAATTCCGAAGATGACGCGTTTGAGTCTCAGACGCTCTCAGCCAATGGCGGCCTGAACCTGCCAAACAATGCACGCCTTGAAGCCAATGTGCTGTGGACGGATGCTGAGTCGGCATATGACAGCTTCTCCTCGGGCGCTCAGGGAAGCGTTGCGGATGGCGATGAGGTCACGCAGAACGAGACGCTGTCCGGCAACGTCTCGATTACCCTGCCCCTGCTGGACGACCGTTTCGAAAACTTCGTCATGGTGGGCTATTCCGATATCACGCGGGAGAACTTCACGAACGGCGCTCAAAGCTATTCAGCCGAAGGCGACCGCGTCCTGTTCCGCTACCAGGGTACGTACAGCATCAACGACCGGAACACCGTTTCCTTCGGCGCTGAGCGGGAAGAGACAAGCGCCAATGGCGAGGAAGCGACGATTGACGGCCTGTTCGCCCTTTATGAGCTGAAGCCGGTCGACTCGCTGACACTGACCGCTGGTATCCGTAATGACGATGATGACCGCTTCGGCTCGGAAACCACAGGCCGGGTTGCCGCCGCCTGGAACCCGACCAAACAGCTGACCGTGCGATCCAGCTGGGGACAAGGCTTCAAGGCGCCAAGCCTGTTCCAGTCGACCTATATCTGCACCTTCTGCGGCCTGACCGAGCCGAATTCAGATCTCCAACCGGAAACCTCAGAAGCATTCGACATCGGTCTGGACTGGCGCTCAACCGATGGCCGGAGCGAAGCGGGGATCACTTTCTTCGACCAGGAGACGGAGAATATGATCGATTTCTCCTTCACTGCTGGCTACGACAATATTGCCCTCGTGAAGTCGCAAGGCGTCGAACTGTATGGTGGATACGACCTGACAGAGTGGCTCAACCTGTCGGCGAATTATACGTATGTCGATGCAGAAGATGGCGACGGGAACGAGCTGTCTCGCCTGCCAGAGCATTCCGGCAATGTCTCTCTTTCGATTGACCCGGACGGCCCGCTCTCAGGCGCTGTGCTGGTTCGCTATAATGGTGACGAAGCCAACACCAATGGCACAACGCTGGACGGTTGGACGCGTGTCGATCTGACGGGCCGATATGCGCTCAATGAGCGTGTCGAGCTTTACGGGCGTGTCGAAAACCTCTTCGACGAGGACTATCAGCAGATCCTCGGTTACGGGACGCCAGGCCTTTCCGGCTCAGTCGGCATCCGGCTTCGCTACTAGGATCCGCTCATGTCGAGACTGGCAACTTCCATTGTTACGGGGCTGTTCCTGGCCGCCTGCGGTGCACCTCCCGCGCCGCAGGACAATGCCGCGGAAAGCCCGATGCGGATTGTCAGTCTCGACTATTGCGCGGATCAGTACGTCCTGAAACTCGCCGATCCTGAACAGGTTCTCGCAATCTCTCCGGACGCCACCAAACACTTCTCCTACATGCGCGAAGCCGCGATTGGCGTGCCGACCGTCCGCCCGGTGGCTGAGGATGTCCTCATCCTGAAGCCTGATCTCGTCGTTCGGGCCTATGGCGGCGGACCAAACGCGGCCGCCTTTTTCGAACGGGCTGGCGTCCCTGTACTGACCGTTGGCTGGACATCGAATGTCGACAGTGAGGAAGTCGGTTCGATCCCGAGCCTTATCCAGCATATGGCAGACGGCCTCGGCCAGAGCGCGCGGGGCCAAGCCCTCATTGCGGATTTCCGTGAACGGCTCGCCGCCATCAACAAGCGAAGCAACGGCGAGACGGCTCTCTACCTGACACCTGCAGGCGTGACATCCGGGCCGGGCGCGATGGTTCACGAGATGCTGGTTGCCGCTGGCTTTGAAAACTTCCAGCAGCAACCGGGCTGGCGCTCCATTCCGCTTGAACGGCTAGCCTATGAGACACCCGATGTCATCGCGGCCGCTTTCTTTGACCAGCTTACCAACCATCCTGACTCGTGGAGCCCGATGAAGCACCCGGTGGCGACGCGCCAGATGGATGAGCAACCCGTTGTCCAGCTGAAAGGCGCTTGGACCGCCTGTGGTGGCTGGTTCATCCTGGATGCCATCGAAGCGCTGGCGGAAGGAGGAGGATCGTGAGCGAACGCCTTCTTATCCCATCACTGGCAGCTGCTTCGCTGGTCGCGATCTTTGCGGCCTGCCTCCTCGGCTCCACACCGCTTCCGGCTGGCCGGGTCCTCGCCGCCTTGATCGGTACGGCGGAAGCAGGCGACCAACTCGTGATCTGGCAAATCCGCCTGCCCCGCGCGCTCGCCGCCTTCATCACAGGCGCCGCCCTCGGCCTGAGCGGCGCCGCATTGCAGGGCCTGCTCCGCAACCCGCTTGCCGAACCCGGCGTGCTTGGCGTTTCCGCCTCCGCTTCACTTTTCGCGACGTTTTCGCTGTATTACGGGTTCGCGGCGCTTTCACCATGGATGCTGCCGCTCGCAGCCATTGCAGGCGCACTCGCAGCAACAGCGCTGATCGCTATCGCCGCGATCCGCACCCGCTCGGTCGTCACCCTGATTCTGATCGGGGTTGGCCTTTCCAGCTTCTCGGGCGCGGCGATGAGTCTTCTGATGAACCTTGCGCCCAACCCGTTCTCCCTCTCAGACATGATCAACTGGATGCTCGGTTCGGTCGCCAATCGCAGTTTTCAGGAGGTTGGCTTCGCAGCGCCGTTTATTCTGATCGGCGGCGGCATCCTGCTCGCCTCGCGTCGCGGGCTTTCCGCCCTGACGCTTGGCGAGGAGGCCGCAAGCGGTGTCGGCGTAAACTTGCGCAACCAGCGTATCCTGACCGTTCTCGGTGCAGGCCTGGCAACGGGCGGTTCCGTGGCGCTCGCTGGTGCAATCGGGTTCGTCGGCATAGTCGCACCACATATCGTGCGGCCATTCGTGCGCCATGACCCGGCCCGATCGCTGATCCCATCCGCCCTTCTTGCAGGCCTGATCCTCGTCGTCGCTGATATCTGCGTGCGTATCCTGCCAACTTCGAATGAGCTGAAGCTGGGCGTCGTTGCCGCGCTGATCGGCGCGCCGGCCTTTGTGTGGATTGCAATGCGGAGGCGCGCGCTCAATGGCTGAACTCCTTGCAAGGGATCTCCACGTTCGTGCAGGCAACGCCACACTTGTCAGCGGGGCGAACCTGAAGCTTGTGCCCGGCGAACTTGTGGTCCTGCTCGGTCCGAACGGCGCGGGCAAGACAAGCCTGCTTCGATCGGCGCTCGGGCTTGAAAAACGCGCGTCCGGCACGGCCACGCTCGAAGAGACTGACAGCGAACAGCTTTCTCCGATGCAACGGGCACGACGGGTCGCCTACCTGCCCCAGCAGCGCCCGCTGGCCTGGCCGAATACTGTTCGGGATGTCGTGGCACTTGGCCGCTTTGCTTATGGCGCGGCGCCCGGACGCCTCAGCCGGGCCGATGCTGCCGCGGTTGATGAAGCCATTAGTCGATGCGACCTCACCGATCTATCCGACCGCCAGACCGACACGCTGTCCGGTGGTGAACTGGCCCGCGTTCATTGCGCGCGTGCCTTCGCCGCAGGTGCGCCGCTTCTTATTGCGGACGAACCAGTAGCCGCGCTCGATCCACGGCACCAGTTCCGGATCATGAACATCATCCAGCACTTCGTCGAAAGCGGCGGCGGCGCTCTCGTCGTCCTGCACGACATCCCGCTGGCAGCGCGATATGCCACGCGAATGATCTGGATGAAGGACGCCGAAATCGTCGCCGACGGTCCCCCGGAGGACACCTTGACCCAGGAGCGGCTGGCCGAAATCTATGGCGTGCGCGCCCGCGTCGAAGGCCGGGCAGTCCAGATCGGTGGCGCCATATGACGGCAAGAGCACTCATGCTTCAGGGGACCGGCTCTGATGTTGGCAAATCGGTCCTGACGGCGGCACTTTGCCGGATCGCTCGCCGCCGGGGATTGTCTGTCGCGCCATTCAAGCCGCAGAACATGTCGAACAATGCCGCCGCCTGTCCCACCGGCGGTGAAATAGGCAGGGCGCAAGCACTTCAGGCGCTCGCCTGTGGACTAGAGCCGCACGTCGATTTCAATCCGGTCCTTCTCAAGCCGGAGACAGACCGCCGCGCCCAGCTTGTCGTTCACGGAGCAGCCGTCGGCGCAATGGACGCCGCTCATTACATGGCCCATCGCGGCGAGCTGATGGACCGGGTCATGGAAAGCTTCGATCGCCTCATCACGGCGCATGATCTCGTCATCGTCGAGGGGGCAGGCAGCCCGGCGGAGGTCAACCTTCGGGCCCGCGATATTGCCAATATGGGCTTTGCACGTCGGGCAGGCGTCCCCGTATGCCTGATCGGCGATATCGACAAGGGCGGTGTCATCGCCAGCCTCGTTGGAACCAAAGCTGTTCTGGACACAGCCGACGCCTCCATGATCACGAGCTTCTTGATCAACAAGTTTCGTGGCGACCCGGCCCTGTTTGATGATGGCGTGACAGCTATCGAGGAACAGACCGGCTGGCCTTGCGTGGGCGTGATCCCGTGGCTGACGGCGACCTCACAATTGCCTGCTGAAGACGCTGTTGTACTGGATCGGCCTGAACCCGGTCGATCTGTCGGCCTGAAGATCGCTGCGCCGATGCTGTCACGGATGGCGAATTTTGATGATGCGGATGCTCTGAAACAGGAGCCGGGTATCGACTTCATCTGGGTACGCCCCGGCCAGCCGATACCGCGCGATGCCGATGTCATCATCCTCTTTGGCACCAAGTCGACGATTGGCGATCTTGAATTCCTGCGCCAGCAGGGCTGGGAGCACGACATCATTGCTCATGCGCGCACCGGCGGCCGCGTGCTTGGCATCTGTGGCGGTTACCAGATGCTCGGACAGTCGATCTCCGATAAAGCTGGCCGCGATGGAGACTCAGGCGAGGCCAAGGGACTTGGCCTGCTGGATGTTCACACCGTGATGGGCGCGCGCAAACGCGTCACGCCGGTCAATGGTCAAGATACGATGAGCAATGCGCCCGTTTGCGGATATGAAATCCATACAGGTCAGACCAGCGGACGAGATACGGACCGAGCCGTTTTCACCCTCAGCGAAGGACCGGACGGAGCGCAATCTGAAGACGGCCGTATTCAGGGCACATATGTACACGGCGCGTTCTCCAGCGACGAGTTCCGGCGCGAATGGATACGCAGGGCCGGTGGCGAAGCGGACCAGACCTTCAACTACCATCATGGCGTCATCCGGGCGCTGGACGCCCTGGCAGACGGTGTCGAAGCAGCTGTCGATATCGACGCTCTTCTCGCCTCTGCCAAGAGACCGGGCTGGCGGGCCTACAAAGCATGACGCCAGCCCTGCTCATGCTGTCAGCCTGGGCAATCGAAGCGACTTTCGGCTGGCCTCACTGGCTCTTTCGCCTGATCCGACATCCTGTCGTGTGGTTCGGCGCCCTGGTCGGGCTGATCGAGCGCGCGCTCAACCGGCTTCATTGGCCGTACGCCGTCCGCTACCTCCTTGGCGCACTGACCAGCCTCACCACCATCTTCATCGCTGTTTCGTTCGCCTGCTTTGTCGAACTTGGTCTGCCAGATGGTTGGCCCGGCTTCGCCGTTGAGGCCGTTCTGGCGTCAAGCCTCATCGCATCCCGCAGCCTTTACCAGCACGTCGAGAGCGTCGCTCGCCCCCTCCTGAAAGGCGAGATGGATGCGGCACGGTCCGCCGTCTCCATGATCGTGGGAAGAAACCCTGACCAACTCGATGAAGCAGGCATCGCGCGAGCCTCTATCGAAAGCCTGAGCGAAAACGCGTCTGACGGCGTCATTGCGCCCCTCTTCTGGGGTGCACTTTTCGGGCTGCCGGGAATTGCGGGCTACAAGGCGGTCAACACGCTGGATTCGATCATCGGCCACAAGTCCGAGAGGTTTGCTGCGTTTGGCGGATTTGCTGCCCGTCTGGACGATTTCGCAAGTCTCATCCCGGCACGGCTGACCGGCGTCCTGCTCATTGCCGTATCAGGCGTATCCCGGTCTTTCGGTGTCATGGTACGCGATGCGGGGAAACATCGTTCGCCTAATGCCGGGTGGCCTGAAGCGGCAATGGCTGGCGCAATCGACGTTCGCCTCTCCGGTCCTCGCACCTATGGCGACCGGATAACGGAAGAGCCCTGGCTCAACGCCGGCGCCCGTGACCCGGACGCTTCCGATATAAGCAGGGCGCTCAGCCTGTATGTGAAAGCCATGATATCCGCCGCTACCCTGCTTGCGGTCGCGTCTATGTTACAGGCCGGCCTATGAAGCAGGATCTTTTTCACGGCGGCGCACTCGACCAGATGCAGTCTGCTTTCCCGGACGCGCCCCTCCCATGGATCGACCTGTCGACGGGGATCAATCCTTGGCCGTATCCGACTGGCGAGGTAAGCCCCGACGCTTTCGCACACCTGCCAACCCGCGCCGCCTATGACGACTGCCGCAACAAGATGTCCGACTGCTTTGGCGCACCGCCTGAAAGCCTGACCCTGTCGCCGGGTAGCGAGCTGCTGATCCGCCTCCTGCCAGACGTCATACCGGCCAAACGCGTCGCTATCCTGTCTCCTACATATGGCGATCATGCGCAGGCATGGCGCGCCGCCGGCGCTGAGGTCATCGAGAGTTCCGCCCCCATACCACTCGCCGATGCGGTGGACGCTGTCGTGGT
>JAYZBJ010000241.1:0-7516 GCA_036338795.1 Pseudomonadota bacterium
GCCGCACCAAGAAGCAACGGCACGGCGAGCGATGCGCCAAGCAGGAGGCGGGTCATGTAGAGGCGTGAGCGTGGGTCTGACGGCATGGCACCGGTCTCCGGTCTGGCTTGACGCGGCCTTCCCGCGCCGGGAATCGTCTAAGTTCGAGATTGCTGCTTAACCATTAATGGCGCAAGCTTGCCTTGTGGCACCGGCTCTGGCTGATGGAGAGGCATGTGGCAATCAATGAATTGGGATTTGCGACGCGTCCCGTTGCGTTCGTTGCAGGACTGATCGGCATGGCAGCGTGTGCGTCAGCGGATGTCTCAAACCACATGGCGCAACATGCTGCTGGAGAAAATCAGCTCGATGTCACCTGCGCCGCGCTTGCCGATCAGACAGATGTAGATGCGATCATCGCCAGCACGCAGCCCGTTGAAGGCCTTGCGACTTCCATAGCCCAGTGTCTCGGACGAGCTGACCCTTCGATCCGCGATGGCTTCGCTTACGAGGCACTCACGGGACTTTTGAGGGCTGGTCTTGTGCCGGCAGATGAGCGGGAGAAATTGCTGCTCAGCCTGTCGGCGAGTGTCGAGGCTCATGACATCGAAACCGCCAATAAGGGGCCGGGTTTCCTTGCGCCATTCGCTGCGCTCGTGTTGTCCGAGGTCGCGCGCACTGACCGGGTTGAGCCGTGGATGAGTGAAACGCAACGCGGCGACCTGCTCGAAACAGGGGCGGCTTATGTCGAAAGCGTGCGCGATTATCGAGGGTTTGTCGACGGAGAAGGGTGGCGTCACGGCGTCGCCCATGGGGCTGACCTGCTGATGCAGCTTTCGCTCAACCCGGCCATCGATGAAGACGACGCCGATAGAGTTTTGCAAGCGGTGGGGCGGCAAATCAGCTCTGATGATGCGCCTGCCTTCATCTTCGATGAGCCGCGAAGGCTGGCGCGTCCCGTCCTTTTTCTCACGCAGCGTGGCCTGCTTGAGGAAGAAAAATTGACGTCCTGGTTCGAGAGCCTTGCGACACCCGCTCCGCTTACTTCATGGGATGAAGCCTTTGCGAGCGAGAGCGCACTCGCGCGACGCCATAATCTGCGCGCATTCGGATATTCTGTTCTGGTTTCGGCGACGGAAAGCGAGGACGAAAACCTGAAGCGATTAAGGCCAGGCGCATTGCATCTGCTCACGACGATCCCCTGAGACGGACCGGGTTTTTCCTCCATCCGCTACCGCGTCGTTAACACCGCCTTAACGCGAACCACGCAATCCGTTAACCAGTAGATTAGCCAGCGTGCAAAGTGATTCGCGCCGGAGGGATGAGATGAGTGCTGAACAGGTCCCAATTATAATTGCCGCTGGTGCCTTGGCACTGGGACTGGCTTTCATTCTCTGGGCTTTGCGAACGTCTGAAGGTGCCAGGGGTGCGGCAAAGAAGTTTCGTGACCGCGCCGGTGAGGCAGAAACAGACCTGGCTGAACTGAAGTCGGTTCTTGGGGCGCACCCGGGCGTGATCCTCGTCTGGCAAGGCGATACGCTTGAAGACGAGGGCGACACGATCGCTCCGCCGGAAATTCACGGCTCTCCTATCGCGCTGGCTGGCCTGCTGCGCTTTACCGATGACGCCGTCTCGCCAGACCCGGCCATCCGGATCATTGAGGGGCTTGCTGACCTGGAGGCCCGCGACGGCGCAGGTCAGGACACGACCCTGCGTATCCGACTGCGTGAACTGCGGGAGAATGGGCAGCCATTTTCGCTGACGCTGATCGGGCCGTCTGGCCGCTTTCTTGAAGCCGACGGTCGCACCGCGGGCGCGCGCGCCGTCGTCTGGATCACTGATTCCACGATCAAGGGCCTCGAAGAAAGCTCCGCACGCGGCAAGCTGGAAGAAGCCCGGCAGGTTATTGCACGAGATCCGACCGCTTTTCTCGACATGCTTGGCAAGGCACCTTTCCCGGCATGGCGTGTGTCCGGCGTCGGCCGCCTGCAATGGGCGAACCCCTCCTATATCGAGGCTGTCGACGGCAACTCGCTGGACCGGACGCTGGACCGCCAGATCATGCTCGACGACAAGGCGGTCGAGCAGATGCGGCGGACAATCTCCGAGGGCAAAGATATCGACGCGACACGTCATATCGTCGTTGGAGAAGAGCGCCGCGCCATGCGCGTACTCACTTTCCCGCTCTCCGGCGGCGCGGGTGCCATGGCGTTCGATGTCACTGAGGAAGAAGCAGCGCGGGAAGATCTCAATCGCCACGTCAAGGCGCATGATGAGACGCTGAACCACGTCGCCGACGGCGTGGCCATTTTCGGCCCTGACCGCAAGCTGACCTTCTACAACCGTGCATTTGCCGCAATGTGGGACCTTGAAGAAGGGTTCCTGCTCGATAGCCCTAGCCATGGCGAACTGCTCGACAAGCTGCGGGAACGCCGCCGTCTGCCTGCGCGCGCGGACTATGCCGAATGGCGCGCCAATGAGCTGTCTCACTATCTCGACATCTCGGGCACCGAAGAAGACAAGTGGTCCCTGCCGGATGGGCGCACGCTGAAAGTGACCCGTCAGCGCCACCCAATGGGCGGCTTGCTGCTCCTGTTCAAGGACATTACCGGCGAGCAGGACCTGCAGACGCGCTTCAATGCGCTCATCAAGACGCAGACATCGACGCTAGACAGCCTGCACGAGGCGGTTGCCGTGTTCGGTTCTGATGGCCGGCTGAAGCTGTCGAACAAGGCGTTCACATCTCTATGGTCGCTTGATCCGCAGCTGATCAAGGATACGCCCGATTATGATGTGATCATCGAGCAATGTGTGCCGCTATTCCACGACCGGGAGACCTGGTCGCAGATCAAGGGGCATATCACCGATCCTTCCGCGAATGCCCGGCAGATGACTACGGGTGAGATGCGCCGGTCAGATGGATCGACACTGACCTATGTCACGCAGCCGCTACCGGACGGTAATACGCTCATCGCATTTGCAGATGTCACGGCCCAGCGCGCCGTTGAAGGCGCCCTTCGCGGCCGGGCTGAAGCTTTTGAAGCGGCAGACCGGCTGAAGACCGAGTTCGTGCGGAATGTCAGCTACCAGCTGCGTTCTCCGCTCACGACTATTCTCGGCTATGCCGAGTTCCTGCAATCCGGCCGCAACGGTGAGCTCAATGAGCGCCAGCTCGACAATGTGAACGCGATACTGACTGCGTCCGACCACCTCAACAAATTGATCGAGAACATTCTCGACCTCGCCCTCATCGAGGCAGGCCGTATGGATCTTGATCTTGAAGACTTCAAACTCGCTGAAGTGGTTCAGGAAGGCGTCGACCTGATCGTAGGCAAGGCCACCGATACGCAGATCAGCGTGCATGCTGATATCGAAAAGGGGCTTGGCACGGTTCACGCGGACAAGCGCCGGATTCGCCAGGTCCTGTTCAACCTCCTGTCCAATGCCATGCGCTTCACAGAGCCGGGCGGCGCGATCACCGTTTCGGCAAGCCGCGTCGAGAACATGGCCATCCTTTCAGTCAAGGACACCGGCAAGGGTATCGAAGCCGAGCGCCAGGCGTCGAGCTTTGACAGCTTCACCTCATCCGATCAGCGCGGGGCCGGACTGGGGCTCGCTCTCGTCAAGAATTTCGTCGACCTGCACGGTGGCAATGTCGGCATGAAGTCGGTCGAGGGGGGCGGTACGGAAGTGGTCGTCTGGCTTCCGGTCACGGCGGTTACGACCCGGCGCACGCCCCTGGAGAACGCTCCGGTTGAGGCCAACGCCTGAGAATTCAAACCTGCCCAAGGCGCTGACGTAAGGGCAAGAACAGCATTGGAGAGGCCGGGGCTTGAATGCTCCGGCCTTTCCCGCTTCAACGACAAGGAAGACCGCCAGCGGCGAATCCGTCTGGCCCTGTCCAATTCGAGGGAAGAGGGAAGGAATGCCCATGACCGACACGCTGCCACGCCATGACTGGTCCCGTGAGGATATTGCTGCACTGTATGAAGCACCGCTTGATGTGCTGATGGGCAAGGCGCTGGAAGTGAAGTCAGCCAATTGGGCAGACGGTAAGGTCCAGAAGAGCCAGCTACTGTCTATCAAGACGGGTGGCTGCGCCGAAAACTGCGGCTACTGTTCCCAGTCGGCCCACTTCGACACCGGCCTGAAAGCAGAGAAGCTGATGCCGCTGGACGAGGTGGTGTCTGCGGCCAAGCGCGCCAAGGAAGGCGGCGCTGACCGGTTCTGCATGGGCGCGGCCTGGCGTGAGCTGAAGGACCGAGATCTGCCGAAGATTGCGGCCATGGTCGAAGCGGTGAAGGCCGAAGGTCTAGAAACTTGCGTGACCGCAGGTATGCTTGAGCCGCATCAGGCTCACGCGCTCAAGGATGCTGGTCTCGACTATTATAACCACAATCTCGACACCTCGCGTGAATACTATACCAGCGTGGTCACAACCCGCACCTATGAGGACCGTCTGGAGACGATCGCTCATTGCCGTGAGGCGGGTATCAATCTCTGTGTCGGCGGTATCCTGGGCATGGGCGAAAGCCGCAATGACCGGATCGGCCTGATCCATGAATTGTCCAAGCTGAATCCGCATCCGGAAAGCGTTCCGATCAACATGCTCGTGCCGATCGAAGGCACGCCGCTCGGCGACAGCCCGCAAATCAGCGTGATCGAAATGGCGCGCGCCATCGCTGTCTGCCGGATCGTCTTCCCGAAAAGCTGGGTCCGCCTGTCGGCCGGCCGCGAAGGCATGACGGAAGAGGGGCAGGCGATGTGCATGCTTGCTGGTGCGAATTCGATCTTCGTCGGTGACCGCCTGCTGACCACGGACAATCCGGGCGAAACACGTGATGAGGCGCTGCTGGGTGCCATGGGCTTCGAACATGCCTCCCGCGAGGAAACGGCGACGCCGGTTCAGAAGCGCACGCTGATCAATGCGAACTGAGACCAGTGTCATCCGGCCTGCCACGTCAGCAGACCGTGACGCTATCTGGTCAATCCTCGAGCCTGTCTTCAGGGCTGGGGATACCTATGCGATTGATCCCGATATCTCCCGCGATGCGGGGCTCGACTACTGGTTCTCGTCTGAGAAGACGGTTTTCGTCTTCGAGGATGAAGCCGGCATTCTTGGCACATATTACATCAAGCAGAACCAGGCAGGCGGCGGCGCCCACGTCTGCAACTGTGGATACATCACAAGCGAACAGGCCCGAGGACGCGGAGTCGCGGGGCGGATGTGCGAGCACTCGCAGCGTGTCGCTGTCGAATTGGGTTTTCGCGCCATGCAGTTCAATTTCGTTGTCTCCACTAATGAAGGGGCAATCAGGCTGTGGAAAAAGCTCGGCTATGAGATCGTCGGCAACCTGCCGCACGCATTTCGTCAGTCGTCTGGCAGTTACGTTGATGCCCATGTCATGTACAAGGCGCTGGCCTGAGCCGAGAAAAGCAACCAAAGGACGAACGAATGACGACACCCCTGCAAGCCGTAATCTGGGATTTTGGTGGTGTGCTGAGCACGTCCCCGTTCGAGGCGTTCAATCGCTACGAAGCAGAAAAAGGCCTGCCGGCAGATTTCATTCGTTCCGTGAATGCACGCAACGGCGACACGAATGCGTGGGCCAAGCTTGAGCAGGCGCAGGTCACGGCAGAAGAGTTCGATGGCCTTTTCCGCGAAGAGAGCCGGGCACTCGGCCATGAGGTTGCTGGCAAGGATATTCTCGGGCTTCTATCGGGAGACCTTCGGCCGCGCGTCGTTGAGGCGCTTAAGCTGGCCAAATCGAAAGTGAAGGTAGGCTGCATCACCAACAACGCTCCGGTCGGCAAGGGGGCTGGCATGACCGATGACGAGGGCCGCGCTGCTGAGGTAGCCAAAGTGTTCGCGCTCTTTGACGAAGTGATCGAAAGCAAGAAGCTCGGCATCCGCAAGCCGGACCCCCGCATCTATGCATTGATGTGCGAGGCGCTTGATGTCGATCCGAAAGCCTGCGTGTATCTCGATGATCTTGGCATCAACCTGAAACCTGCCAAGGCCATGGGGATGACGACCATCAAAGTCCTCAATGAAGACCAGCTGCTGAACGATCTCGCGGAGGCGACGGGATGGAAAATGCCGGCCTGATACCTGTCTGTGCGCTTGCCGCTCTGGCCCTGATCGGGGTTGGCGCGTGTGAACGAGATGTGCCCCGCGACACGGTGCGCCTCCAGGTGGAGGAGGCACCCAGCTACATGAAGCCGGCCACCGACGCATCGGGCGCAACCGAAGGGCTGACGCCGCAAGTACAGGAGACGGTTGCGGCGCTACGGGCCATTATTGAGGCAAACTCCTTGTCTCGGCTTTCGCGCTTTGCCAACAGCCAGTCGGGGTTCATATCAAATTTCGCGGGGGCATCGCACCGCGACCATTGGGACCTGCTGCGTCGGACCGGGTTTGATCCCATCCTTCGCATGGAAGACTTGCTGGACCAGCCTTATGGCGTTCGCACCGTTGGCTCTGAAACCTGGTATGTCTGGCCCGATCTCGCGGCTTTGGGGCCAGACGAGCTGCGACCGGAGCGTCTCAGTTTTCGTCAACGGGCGCGCCTTCAGGACCTTGTCGGCGAAGCTGGTGTGGAGAGCATAAGGAACGGAAGCGGCTATCCGGGCGTACGAATGGCTATCGCCGCCGATGGACGGTGGCTTTACTACGTGCACGAAACACAAAGCGAGGAATGACCATGACTGGCAAGATCGAACCAAAGGCCGCCCTCGAGCAACTGACGGGCTGGAGCGAGGCAGACGGTAAGGAAGCTATCACGAAGACGTTCAAGTTCGCTGACTTTTCAACGGCGTTCGGCTTCATGAGTGCCATTGCCACGCAGGCTGAGAAAGCCGACCACCATCCTGAATGGTTCAACGTCTACAATACGGTCGAAGTCACGCTGACGACGCATGACGCCGACGGTGTCACGGACAAGGATGTTGATTTGGCCCAGAAGATGGACGCCCTGGCAGCCAAGCTGGCCTAGGCGGACCGCTTGCGCAGCATGCTGTCCATGCTGCCACCGCTATATGCGCTATATTCTGGCTCATAGGCGCCCTGCTCGGGATCTCGGCCCTGGCCGGTGAGGCAGTTGCGCAGAACGGATGCAAGCTGGCGCTCATCAATGGGCTTGGACACATAGTCATGCATGCCCATGGCCATGTACCGCTCCCGATCGCCCGCCATTGCATCTGCGGTCAGGGCGATGACCGGGACATTGGCCCATGACTGATCGCTGGCACGAATCCGGTTGAGCGTTGCGGGTCCATCCATCTCGGGCATGTGAATATCGAGCAGAACGATGTCGATCGGTTTGTGCGCGAGCTGTTGCAGCGCTTCCATGCCACTGTCGGCCTCAACGACCTTTACGCCGAGCGGCTCGACAAATAGCCGGGCCACGCGCCTGTTGATGTGATTGTCATCCACGATGAGCGCGGTCTTGCCCTGCAGGCTGGCAGCCGATCGTTCTTCCTTCACTTGCGGTACGTCTTCAGCTTCAAAGGAGGTCTTGATGACGGGCGCCGTCGG
>JAYZBJ010000242.1:0-9040 GCA_036338795.1 Pseudomonadota bacterium
ACCATCCCGTCGCGCGGTCACCGTCACGCCGGAATCCCGAGCCACAGACTCTTCCATCCCGGTGCCCACCAACGGAGCCTCGGTGCGCACCAACGGCACAGCCTGACGCTGCATGTTCGAGCCCATCAGAGCGCGGTTAGCGTCGTCGTTTTCGAGGAACGGGATGAGCGCCGCAGCAACCGAAACAACCTGCTTCGGCGACACGTCCATGTATTCGACTTCTTCACGCGGAACGAGCGTCGCTTCGCCGTTCACACGGGCGTTGACGAATTCGTTTGCCAGCTCACCAGCATCGGAAACCGTAGCGTTCGCCTTGGCGATGGCATAGCGGTGCTCTTCCATGGCGGAGAGGTAGACGACCTCGTCGGTCAGCTTGCCCTTCTCGACCTTGCGATACGGGCTTTCGATGAAGCCGTATTTGTTCACGCGCGCATGGGTCGCGAGCGAGTTGATCAGGCCGATGTTCGGCCCTTCCGGCGTTTCAATCGGGCAGATACGGCCGTAGTGGGTCGGGTGAACGTCGCGGACTTCGAAGCCAGCGCGCTCACGCGTGAGACCGCCCGGACCAAGCGCGGAGAGACGACGCTTGTGCGTAATCTCGGACAGCGGGTTGGTCTGGTCCATGAACTGGGACAGCTGCGAGGAACCGAAGAATTCGCGGACAGACGCCACGACCGGCTTCGCATTGATCAGGTCATGCGGCATCACCGTATCGATATCGACAGAGCTCATACGCTCCTTGATTGCACGCTCCATGCGCACGAGACCGATGCGGTAGTTGTTTTCCATGAGCTCGCCGACGGAACGCACCCGGCGGTTGCCGAGGTTGTCGATGTCGTCCACTTCGCCCTTGCCGTCCTTGAGGTCGAGAATGACCTTCATGACGCCGACGATATCTTCCTTGCGGAGAATGCGCGTCGTGTCTTCAGCGGTCTCGTAATCTTCCAGCGCCATGTTGAGGCGCATGTTCATCTTCACGCGGCCAACTGAGGACAGGTCGTAGCGCTCGCTGTCGAAGAAGAGCTGGTTGAACAGCGCGTCGGCAGCTTCCTGCGTCGGTGGCTCACCCGGGCGCATGACACGATAGATGTCAGAAAGCGCCTCGAAGCGGGTTTCGTTCTTGTCAGCTTTCAGCGTGTTGCGCAGCCAAGGACCACGGTCAGCGCCGTCGATGTTGAGACGTTCGATCGACTTCTGGCCCGGCTCGCGTAGCTCTGCGACGAGCTCCTCCTCGATCAGGTCACGAGCTTCGCCAAAGATTTCACCGGTTTCGCGGTTGACGATATCACGGCCCAGGAACTTGCCCTCAAGCGCCGTCGACGGCACGAGCAGCTCATCGGTGCCGCCTTCGGCGATACGCTTTGCAGCGAGTGCAGTGATCTTGCGGCCCGCCGGAGCGACAATCTTGCCGGTCTTGGCATCAATGAGGTCGAATTCCGGCTTCTGGCCTTTCCAGGCCTCTGCGCGATAGCCGGTGATCCAGCCCTTCTTGTCCAGACGGTAGACCGAGCGGGTATAGAACAGGTCGATGATCTCATCTGTATCGTAGCCGAGCGCATACAGCATGGTGGTGGCCGGCAGCTTGCGCTTGCGGTCGATACGGATGTTCAGGATGTCTTTCGCGTCAAACTCGAAGTCGAGCCAGGAGCCGCGATAAGGAATGATGCGGGCAGCAAACAGGAGCTTGCCCGAGGAGTGCGTCTTGCCGCGGTCGTGGTCAAAGAACACGCCCGGGGAGCGGTGCATCTGGGAGACGATCACACGCTCGGTACCGTTCACGATGAAGGTACCTTTGTCGGTCATCAGCGGGATGTCACCGAGGTAGACCTCCTGCTCCTTGACTTCTTTGATGGACTTTGCGCCCGTATCTTCATCGATGTCGAAGACCACCAGCTGCAGCCGGACTTTAAGCGGCGCTGCGTAGGTCAGGTCGCGCTGCATGCACTCCTGAACATCGAATTTCGGCGGCTCGAACTCGTAAGAGACATATTCGAGAGTCGCACGTTCGTTGAAATCAACGATTGGAAATACGCTTTTGAAGACACCACCAAGGCCATCATCGGTGCGGTCGGCGAGCGCCGTGTGCATCTGCAGGAAGTGCTCGTAGGAGGAGCGCTGCACTTCGATGAGGTTTGGCATGTCGATGGCTTCGGGAATACGACCGAAGGATTTGCGGATACGTTTTTTTTCCGTGAAAGAAAGAGCCATCTCTTGTTCCGTTTCTTGCCGCGCCGGCCCGAAGGATGACCTGCAGCGGCTTGCCACCTGAAACGCGAGCACGCGGCAGGACCAGAGAGGTCCCGCCGCGCTTGTAGTCTACTGAAATTGCGCCTCGCGCAGACACAATCCCATTTGAAAGCAAGCCCTCGAGTGGCTTACTTGATTTCGACCTTGGCGCCAGCTTCTTCGAACTTCTTCTTGAGTTCTTCTGCTTCGTCCTTGGAAACGCCTTCCTTGATCGGCTTCGGAGCGCCTTCGACGAGCTCCTTGGCTTCTTTCAGGCCAAGGCCGGAGACGACTTCGCGCACGACCTTGATGACGTTGATTTTCTTGTCGCCGCCATCGGTGAGGATGACGTCGAATTCGGTTTTTTCCTCAGCAGCAGCGCCGCCGGCGTCGCCGCCGCCTGCAGGGCCAGCAACAGCAACAGCTGCAGCGGCTTTGATGCCACGCTCTTCGAGGTAGTCGTTGAGCTCTTTAGCTTCGAGGATGGTGAGGCCGAGAAGTTCGTCACCAAGTTTTGCAATATCTGCCATTTGTCTGATCGACTTTCTGTATCGAATTTAGAGGTATTCTGGTTTCGCGTTGACTGCTTGACGTCTAGGCTGCTGCCTGCTCGCCAATGACCTTGATCGCTCCAGCAAGGTTCTGGCCCGGCGCGTTGAGGCGCTGAACCACCTGGCTGGCCTGACCGGTCAGGCGTGCTGCAATGGTCGCAATCAGCTCTTCGCGGGACGGCATCTTCGCCAGCGCTTCCACGCCAGCACCATCCATCACTTCGGCACCCATAACGGCACCGACGAGCTTCAGCTTGTCATTGTCCTTGGCAAACTCGGAGGCCGCCTTGGCAGGGACCGTCGGGTCTTCTGCATAGGCAATGGCAACCTGCCCAGTGAAAAGGCCCGTCGCCTCGTCGCCGCCTTTGCCGCGCAGGGCAATCTTGGCAATCCGGTTCTTGACCACTTTAAGCCGCCCGCCCTGCTCTCTGAGCTTGGCACGCAACTTCGTCATTTCCGCAACGCTCAAACCGGTATAATGCGTAACGACAACTGCACCGGAACTCTCGAAGACTTCTTCGAGTTCCGCGAGCGCCGCCTGCTTTCCAGCTCTATCCATTACGGTTCTCCAGTTAAGGCGTCCGGCCCATCCGGGCGCCCGGGAATTCGCCTTCCATGACCGGATCGTCACTTCCAGCGCCTGCCCAGGGCCTGGCGAAACCAAACTGACGGAAGACACGCCCCCGGCAGCCTCTAACCTCGCCTCACCCCGTCTATCATGGGAATTACGAACCCTGAGGAACGACCCATGGTCTTGGACAGGAAAACGGGAGGCCGCCGAATTGGATCGGTGAACTCCCGTCGAGCCGTGCCTGTTAACGTGTTATCCACGGGGCCGCAACCCCTCGCCGACACAAAATGTCACTGGGGCGGGGCTGGCCTTCTTCGCTTGATTGGAAGCTACTCTGAATCCCCCACAAAAGCAAACACCCGGACCATGAGGCCCGGGTGTCCGAATAGTTTCTTGCCCGTGGACGGACAGGCTTAGGAGACCGCCTCGGAGGTGTCGACCTGAACGCCTGGGCCCATCGTGGAAGAAATAGCGACCTTCTTCACATAGGTGCCTTTGGCGCCCGACGGCTTCGCCTTGACGAGCGCACCGAGCAGAGCCTTGAAGTTCTTCTCGAGGTCAGCTTCGCTGAAGCTCGCCTTGCCGATACCGGCATGGATGATGCCCATTTTCTCGACGCGGAACTCGACAGAACCGCCTTTGGCGTCTTTGACAGCCTGGCCAACATTCGGCGTAACCGTGCCGACTTTCGGGTTCGGCATCAGGCCGCGCGGGCCGAGGACCTTACCGAGACGACCAACGATGGCCATCATGTCTGGCGTCGCGATGACGCGATCGAAATCCATCATGCCGCCCTGAACCTGCTCCATGAGGTCTTCAGCGCCAACGATGTCTGCACCAGCTTCCTTGGCTTCCTCGGCTTTTGCATCACGGGCAAAGACTGCCACGCGGACGCTCTTGCCGGTGCCGGAAGGCATGGTCACCATACCGCGGACCATCTGGTCAGCGTATTTCGGATCAACACCAAGATTGACGGCGACTTCGATCGTCTCGTCGAACTTTGCGGTCGCGTTGGACTTCACCAGCTTGATAGCGTCTGCAAGGCCGTAGACCTTCTCTGCTTCAACGGTAGCCGTGGCAGCGCGATAACGTTTTCCTTGTGCCATCTATCTCACCCCACAACGTCCAGGCCCATCGAGCGCGCCGAACCCTTGATGATTTCGGTCGCAGCGTCGAGGTCGTTTGCATTCAGGTCGGGCATCTTCACTTCCGCGATTTCGCGGCATTGTGCTTCGGTCACCTTGCCGGCGACGTCCTTGCCCGGTTGCTTTGCGCCGGAATTCGGCTTGCCGATTTTCAGGCCAGCAGCCTTCTTCAGCAGCACGCTTGCCGGCGGCGTCTTCGTCACGAAGGTGAAGGACTTGTCCTGATAATAGTCGATCACGACCGGGATCGGGAGCCCCTTCTCGAGCTTCTCGGTCTTCGCGTTGAAGGCCTTACAGAACTCCATGATGTTGATGCCGCGCTGACCGAGCGCAGGACCAACTGGAGGAGACGGGTTGGCCGAACCGGCCGGAATCTGGAGCTTGAGCTGCCCCAGCAGTTTCTTCGCCATGATATCCTCTCTGGCTGTTCGAGGGCCGGTGGTCTTTCGATCCGGCCGCCTTTCATGAGGTCCCGTGGTGCAGCCTGGCGATGGTCTTGTTCCGCCAGCGCCTCCCACGAGGCTTTCACCCCTTGCAGGGCGAAGCGCGCGGTACACACGAAAAGACCCGGCAGGTCAAGCCCGCCGGGTCAGTTCTGTTTTCTGGTATGACCGCCTTTAGATCAGCGCGTAACCCTTGGCGTTAATGTACTGGATCAAAGCGTCGATCCGCGTCGCGGGGTGCGGGTGGGTCGACAGGAACTCTGGCTGGCGGTTTGCTGATGCCTTGGCATCCATCAACTGCCACAGGCGCACCGATTGGGTAACGTCATATCCGGCGGCGTGCATGTAGTCGACGCCTGCCTTGTCCGCTTCCAGTTCGCTTTCGCGGCTATATGGCAGGATCACGCCAAACTGCAGCGCCGCGCCGCCCAGTGCAGCAATCGCGGTGCCGTAATTGTTCGCCGTCTCCGAGGAGGCAACCGCGACCTGACCGGCGGCCAGCGCGCCTTGCGCAAGCATCGCGCGGGACATGCGGCGGTTGGCATGGCGATACACCGTGTGGCCGACTTCGTGACCAAGTACGGAGCTCAACTGATCGTCGTTCTCTACCAGATCCACGATACCGCGATAAACGCCGACGCGGTTACCAGGCATGACGAACGCATTGACGTCATCGGTATCAAACACCGCGACATCCCATTGCTCGCCCGCTTTCGGCGTCGTGCGCTCGATGCGGCTCCAGACGTTCAGCACCCGGTTCTTCAGAGATGAGCTGGAAGTCTGCGGCGTCTGGGATTTGAGATCGGTCCAGGCAGAAGCGGCCATGGAGGCGATCTGCTGCTCTCCCATGAAAGCCAGTTCTGTCTGGCCGGTGTACGGATTCGTCGTACAGCTAGAGACAATCGGGAATACACTGCCGGCTGCCAGACCGGAGATGATCGCGCGGCGTGACAGGTTCACACGCGGCAGATCTTTCAGCATTTCGCCGTCGATTTCGACGCGCTCTGCGCCATCAAGGTTAAGTTCGTTCGCCATTGGGACCTCCGATCGGTAATCTCTATCCTGTGACAGTTAACTCTGGCAACCGGATAGAGTTCGATGGTGTCGGTATGATGGCGCGAAAATGAACCTCCGCTGAAGGGCGGCGCCGCGCACCGCCCCTCCCCAGACTCAGTTTGATTTCTCGTTTGCCGCGACGAGCTCGCGAGCCTGCGTGACCCAGCCTTCACGGCCAACGCGTCCAGCGAAATTAAGCTGGTCGTCCACCCAGGCTTCGTTTTCCGGTGACCAGTTCGCGATTTGCGTGAAATGCCAGATGCCAAGATCGTTCAAGATGGTCTGGATCCGCGGCCCCACGCCGGAGATCAGCGTCAGATCATCAGGTGCCCCATCCGGCTGTTCCTGTTTCGGCGGCGCCACGCCGTCGATTGTAGGGGCTTGCTGCTCATCATCGTTCGCGGCATGCGCGCCATCACCAGTGTCTTCGGCCTGCGCTTCATCGGCAGCGCCTTCAGCGCCGCCATCCAGGGCGCGGAGCATCTTCTCAGACGGATGCTCACTCTCTACAGCCCGCTCGGTGCCTTCCCCAGCCGTGTCAACGACTTCGGGTGCCGGGGCAGGCTCGACTGGCTGAAGCTCGGCGACTTCGGCAAGCTCTTCAGCGACTTCAGGCGAAGCCGGTTCAATATTGTCTTCGGTGACAGTTTCTTCGGCGGGCGCTTCCTCGAAATAGGCGAGACGCCCTTCAAGATAGCGGTTACGCCAGCGCAGACGCGCCAGCTCCTCGTCGGCGGCCTTGTCCGCCGGGGCAGCTACAGCTTCTGCGTCCGCTTTCTCAACTTCGAGCAGCTTTTCTTCAAGCGATGCGACGCGAGACTTCAGGAAATCGATCTGCCAGTCCTTCTTCGCCGCTTCTCCGGCGTCGTCGGTTGAAGGCGACTCTACAGGCTCGGCAGCGGCGGGCGCGGCCTGGCTCATCTCATGGATTCGCGCTTCAAGTTCGCCGACGCGCTCTTCCAGATAGGCGTTCCGGGACTTCAGCTCCTCAGCTTCTTCGTTAACCGCTGGCGCAGCTGTTTCGGCAGGTTCGCTGCGAGCCTCACGCAAGGCAACGAGTTGGGCCTGCGCGTTCTCAAGCTCGGTAGAAAGTTGGGCAAGACGCTCATCGCGCGCCTTCAGCTCCTCGCGGGACGGCTGGGCATTGGCAGCGGCTGCGGCTTCTTCCCGCTGCTTGCGCTGAGCGGCGTAGAGGCTGTCGAGCTCTCCGCGAACCTGTTCCAGTTCGGTGATGGCAACATCGCGCTCGACGGTGGCGCGACGCGTCTTGCCGGCGCTCATCATGCCGCGAATGATCAGGCCCAGGATGAAGGCGATGAATGCCGCCCCCCCAAGGACAAACCAGATATATTCGTGAATCACGTTCATACTACAGGCTCCATTTCCCGGGCGCGTTGGACATACCGATTACAGCGGAGTGTGGCCGAATATTGATGCCCCTTAATCTTCCGGCGTCCCTTTGAGCACCCGGAACACTTCGTCTCAACAGGAGGATGCATGCCGCATCAATTGTTTTCAGGCAAGTGTGTGCTAAAGGCCGCGAAATGTCCGCACAGCTTGAAATCATCACCAGCACCGCCAATCCCTTGATCAAGACTCTTCGCAGTCTCGACAGGAAGAAAGTGCGCAATGACACCGGACTGTTCCTTGCTGAGGGCGCCCGGCTGGTGGAACAAGGGCTCAAAGCGGGTTGGACGCTAGACAGTCTCGTCGTCTCAGCCACAACGATTGACCGGGATTTTGTCCGTTCGCTCATTAGCAAGGCGCAAAAAACGGGCGCACGCACCGTACAGGTGCCAGAACGGCTGGCAGGCCAGATTGCGCGCAAGGATAACCCACAATCGGTCATCGGCGCATTTCGGCAGAAACATCTTGGCCTTGAAGACCTGCCTCAGGCCAAACCGGGCCTCTGGATCGCCCTCTATGAAATTCGCGACCCGGGCAATCTCGGCACCATTCTTCGCACCGCAGACTGCGCTGGCATTTCCGGCGTGATCCTCATCAATCAGTGCTGCGATCCGTTCAGCATTGAAGCCGTGCGGGCGTCGATGGGTTCCGTGTTCGACATCACTTTCGCCAATGCGAACTTCGATGACTTCGACAGCTGGCGGCGCAATGCCGGGCTCAGCATGGTGGCGGCCAGCGTCAATGGAACGGTGCGCCACACGGAGGCGGACATGCAGACGGGCACGGTCGTCCTGATGGGCAATGAGCAGGCCGGGCTTCCCGACGCAGTTGAGGCGCGGTGTGACACGCTCTGCCTGATCCCGATGCGAGGCGGTGCCGATAGTCTCAACCTCGCGCAAGCAACAGCCATCATGACCTATGAAGCCTGGCGGCAGAGAGATTTTGCATGAAGTACGAACAGACCCTTTTTCTCGCCGATAACTGGACAGATTACGCCCTGCTGGACTCCGGCGATGGCCTGAAGCTTGAGCGTTTTGGCTCGCAGAAGGTTATCCGCCCCGACCCGCAAGCCTTCTGGAAACCTCACCGTCCGACCGATAGCTGGAAGGCAGACGCATGGTTCGATGCCAAGGCTGGCGATGATGACCGCGGCCAGTGGCGTGTGCTCAATCCGAAAGCCCCCGATAGCTGGGGGATGGAGTGGAATGGGCTTAAGTTCAAAGTTCGCAGGACGCCCTTCCGCCATCTTGGCATTTTTCAGGAACACGCGGCGCACTGGGACTACGCGATCCGCGCGCTGCAGGCTGCCGGACGACCAACCAAGGTGCTGAACCTCTTTGGCTATACCGGCATGATGTCACTGGCCTGCGCGCAGGCGGGCGCTGAAGTTGTCCATCTCGATGCCAGCCCGAAATCGAACGGCTATGGCAAGGAAAACCAGACATTGTCAGGCCTGGACGACCGGACCATCCGCTGGATTGCCGATGATGCGATGAAGTTCGTCGCTCGGGAAGGGCGGCGCGGCAACAAGTACGACGCCATCATCCTTGATCCGCCGAAATTCGGGCGTGGCACCAATGGCGAGACCTGGAAGTTCGAAGAAGACCTGCCAGCCTTGCTGGACGCGATCGTGCCGCTCCT
>JAYZBJ010000243.1:0-8176 GCA_036338795.1 Pseudomonadota bacterium
GTGATCCGGCTGCTGACGCAACACTTGCTCTAGGGGTTAACGTGCTCCAGACCGCGCAGGAAACGGTCGCGATTGGCGCGGGAGCGCTCCATGGCTTCCTCGATAGCGAGACGTTCGGACTGTTCGAGCAGGGCTTCCAGGAGCCTGGTAAAATGTTGCCTCATGGCAGCACGGGCACCTTCCGGGTCCCTGTTCCGGATTGCCTCCAGTATCAGTGAATGCTCATCCACACGAGCCGACGCGTCTTTCTCGCAGACACCCGAATATACTTTGCGGACTTCATCGACCTGGCTGCGAATCTGCCACATCTGCTCCACGAAGTATTCGATCGCGCTATTGCCGGTAGAGCGGGCGATGGAGAGGTGGAAGTCACGATCAGCCTCTTCGGCCGCCTGCTGATCGTCTGCGCACTCGACCATGCGCTCAACTGTCGCTTCCAGCCGCTTGAGATCCTGCTCACTAATGGCCGTGGCCGCAAGCGCCGCGCATTCAGGCTCAAACAAAAGGCGAAACTGGGTCAGTTCGAATGCGCTGACGGCCGGCGGGCTTGCTTCACGGGAGTTCTTCGGTTTCAGAACATAGGCACCTGACCCTACCCTGATCTCGATATATCCAAGCGCCTCCAGGGCGATTTCCGCCTCCCTGATGATAACCCGGCTGACCCCAAATTTTTCTGCCAGTTCACGCTCCCCCGGCAGCCTGTTGCCCGGCGGATATGCTCCTGACGAGATCATGCCTCTGATCTGGTCAGCGATATTCTGGTACATGCGGCGGTTTGGCATAGGGGATCCAGTAATTGCTTTTGCCTTATTGGTATACCACATCTCCCTTCCAATTCAATATATGCAAGGGATTATCAGATGACCTGCGCTAGAGGGTGTTGCGAGGGCGACTGGGCCTTAACTGGCGCGTCCTTTTAGTCCACGCTGCAGGCCGGGCTGACAACGCGATCGACCTTTCGCGGCAATAGAGAGCGAAATACCAGAAGCAACAACGCGTTCCTCTCGCCAACCACAACTGGCGTTGTGTCAGGGCTTGAACGAACAGACCGCGACCGGGGAATTTTCGTAAACCTCTCGGTTGAGTGTCAGTTCTGGCCGAATCCAAAATTCGAGTGTGGGTCCCGTAATTCTGATTCTGTTGAATTTCTTGCTGCACACGGAGCGCACACGAAGGCCCGTAAGTCTTTGTAATAATTTATCTTTCGACCCGGTCCATCATGGGCGCCGCAGAAAATCGGCGATTTAATACGTTGTTTTTAATCACTTTATTTTCTTTGACTTTCCAGATTCACTGACGTCGTGTGCAACTCAAATCTCTCTAGAACGCTGATTTAGATAGGTAATTTCTAATCGGCCTTGAGCAGAATTGCACAAGTGCAGCTTTAACACGTTGTTTAATCGACGGTTTGCGTCCAATAAAACATGGACACGATGCAGATGGATATCATCGGGCTACCCTTTTTCACGAGTCGCCGCGCAAGTAATTCTCTTGCAACGGAATCATTGATGTCCGCCGAGGACGCTATACCGGACGAAGCGACACCCACTGCATTTAACATAATGCGGTAAAAGCTCGATCCGGAGTCCGCCAGGCGTCATTCGTCCGAGTTGGAACATTCTTCTTCGGTTCTCAGACGATCATCCAGAGCGTTTTTCGCGCGACTGTGAATGTGCGGCTCGTGCTTCGCACACCCACCTTCAGCTGAATCAATCATCACGGCGGTCGGACGATTTGTGCAGGCCGTCAGCATAGTGAGCGACATCAGGAAGATGCCGGGTAGAACCTTAGGACGTATGGACATGTTGAGCCTCCAGCAGCGAGTGATGTGTCTCAGGACCCGGGGCGAACCAGCGGTGAAGCGCGGGAAGGACGAGCAGGGTCAGGATCGTCGAGGAGACGAGGCCGCCCGTGACGACCGTGGCGAGCGGGCGCTGGACTTCGGCGCCGACGCCGCTCGCAAACAGGAGCGGCGCTAGGCCCAGGGCGGTGGTCAGCGCCGTCATCAGGACGGGGCGTGCCCTCAGCGCGGCCGCTTCGATGGCGAGGTCGTCCGGGTCTCGGCCGTCTCGCGCGAAGTCATCCATGAAGCTGACCAGCACCATGCCGTTTCCGAGCGCGATGCCGAACAGCGCGATGAAACCGACGGTGGCCGGAACCGATACGGGCAGGCCCGCGATCCAGAGGGCCAGTGCGCCGCCGGTCAGCGCCAGCGGGATGTTGAGCAAGATCAGCACCGCCGATTTCAGTCGCCCGAATGCGAGCAGCAGGATGAGCAAGACGATGCCGAGCGTAATCGGGATGACCACCGCAAAGCGGGCATTCGCCTGCTGCTGCAGCTCGAACTGGCCGCCCCATTCGACGCGGTAGCCGGCAGGAAGGTCGAGGCTCTGACGGACGGACGCCTGCGCGTCTTCGACATAGGAGCCAATGTCACGATCACGCACATTGAGCTGCACCGTGATGAACCGCTCCCCGTTCTCACGGGTGATCTGGCGCGGTCCGATCACATCGCGAACGCTCGCGACCTGCTCCAGAGGGACCTGCGCGCCCGAGGGCGATTCCAGGATCAGCCGTTCGATCGAACGGGCGCTGTCCCGGGCACTTTCTTCCAGCCGGACGATGACAGGAAACTGGCGGACGCCTTCGAACAGGACGCCAGCTTCAGCGCCGCCGACACTTGCGCGAAGTGTTTCGAGCGCGTCCTCGACCGACAGGCCGTAGCGGCCAAGCGCTTCACGGTCGACGGAGACGACGAGCTGTGGGGCACCCGTGATCTGGTCGGCCTGAACGTCGGACGCGCCCGGTACGTCCTGCAGGAGAGTCTGAAGCTGTTGCGAGGCCTCTAGCAGGACTTCAGTGTCAGGTCCGAATATCTTGACCGCGAGTTGGGCTTTTGTGCCCGTCAGCAACTCGTCGACTGACATGGCAATCGGCTGGCCGATATTGACGCGGATACCAGGATAGGAGGCAAGGCTGTCCGATATAGCCGCCCTGAGATCCGGCGCGGACATCCCCGCTCGCCACTCTTTCCGAGGCTTGAGCGCGATGAACGTCTCCGATGAGTTCACCGGGTCGGCATGCGCACCAACCTCGCCGCGTCCGATCCGGCTGACGAGGGAGTCGATTTCAGGAAAGGTATCGAGCAGGCGTCTCTCGACCCGGGTCATGGTGTCCTTGGCTTCCGTCAGCGAAATGGACGGGGCCATCGTGACCCGCATCAGTATATCGCCTTCTTCCAGTGCAGGTTTGAACTCCGATCCGAGCCTCGACCCGGCCAACGCGCCAATGATCAGCAGAACGACAGCCAGCCCGACAGCGGCAAGGCGGTTGGCCACGAACCAGCCAGCTGCCGGCCTGATCCAGCGCGCGAGGCGGCTGTCGCCTTCAACATCTTGGCGTTTTGGGGGCTTCATCAGCCCAAACGCGACGGCAGGCGCGACGAGCAGCGCATATATGAGCGAGCCTGTCATGGCGAGCGCCGCAGAGGCAGCCAGTGGCCGGAAGGTCTTGCCCTCGACGCCCTGCAGCGAAAAGAGCGGCAGGAAGACGACGATGACGACAGCGACCGCCGCGATGAGCGGCGCGATCACTTCCGCCGTCGAGCGGGCCACTGTATCGCGGTCGCCCTCGCCTGCCCGTCGTTCACGGAAGCCGCGATCGACATTCTCGGTGATCACAATCGCCCCATCGACCATCATGCCGATCGCGATCGCGACACCGCCGAGCGACATCAGGTTGGCGCTCATGCCGAGGGCGTACATGCCGATGAAAGCAAATCCGACCGAGAACGGGATGGAGAGAACGACAACAAGACTTGGCCGCCAGCCGCCGAGGAAGACGATAATCACGACGGCCACAAGAAGCGCACCCTGCCAGAGCGCGGTCGTCACGGTGGACGCCGCTTTGTCGACCAGAGCGCCTTGATCATAATAGGGCACAGCGCGGACGCCATCCGGCAGCGTCTCATTGATCGCGTCGAAGCGGGCCTTGGTGCGCTCGATGACGTCGGATGTGTTGGTGCCATAGAGCTTGAGGACCAGCCCGGCGACGGTTTCGCCTTGGCCATTGGCGGTGGCGAGGCCCTGACGCACGCCTCCGCCAATCACAACCTTGCCAAGGTCGCCGACACGAACGGGCCGCCCGTCAAACGTCTTGATCGGGGTTTCAGCGAGGTCTTCGATCCTGGTCGCGAGACCCACACCTCGGACAGTGTATTGTTCGGCGCCGACTTCGATGAATTGCGCGCCTTCGGTACGGTTGGCGTCCTCCAGTGCGGCGATGACATGAGCCACCTGAACGTCAAAGGCGATGAGCGAAGCGGGGTCGAGCTGGACTTGGTATTGCTTCTCAAACCCGCCAAGCGCGAGCACTTCGGTGATGCCCTGCACGGACTGGAGCTGGTATTTCACCAGCCAGTCAGCGATCTCGCGCAGCTCGACGAGGCTGCGCTCGCCCGTTTCGTCGACGAGACGGAAATACATGATGATGCCGAGCCCGGTCGAGATCGGCCCCATACGCGGTTCGCCAAAGCCTTCGGGGATGGCATCGGCCGCTTCGGCCAGGCGTTCGCCGACCACTTGCCTGGCGAAATACATGTCGGTCCGATCCTCGAAATAGATGTTCACGACCGACAGGCCGAAATTCGAGACCGACCGCGTGCTTTCGAGTTTCGGAAGGCCCGACATGGTCGTCTCGATTGGGTAAGTCACATAGCGCTCGACCTCTTCCGGCGAGAGCCCTCCCGTCTCGGTGAAGACCTGCACCAGCGACGGCGACGGGTCTGGAAAGGCATCGACGGGGAGCGCGCGGAAAGCGAACAGCCCCCCTCTGGCCCTGGCGAGGGCAGCGATGGCTGCGAGCAGGCGGCCGCCTGCAATTCTGTGCATCAGATTGAGCATGGATCCTGCTTCCCTAGTGAACGTGGCCGTCGCCGAACGCGTCTTTCTCGAGCTGAGCTTTCAGCGTGAAGGCCCCCTCAGACACGTATGCTTCGCCGGCGCTGAGCCCGGAGGTGATTTCGGTCATGCCGCTGGCCTTGAGGCCAGTTTCGACCGCAATTGGCTCGAAGCCATGCTCGACCGGCACGAAAACCGAGGTGCGGCCTTCGACGATCTGGAGGGCGCTGTCAGGCACCGCCACCGCTGTGCGCCCGGACGGCAGATGCACCCGCGCGCTGACGAACTGGCCGGGCCTGAGCTTGCCGTCCGGATTCTCCAGCATCATTCGCGCCGTCGCCGTGCGTGACGTCTCATTGATGACAGGCAGAACGAGAGCGATCTCGCCCTCTGCAAGCACCTCGCCCGCATTGGAGACGAGCTCCGCGGAGAGCCCCTTCTCGATCAGGGCGGCGTCGGCCTTGTAGACCGCGATATCGGCCCAGACGACGCTGTCATCGATGATGCGGAACAGGCTGCCCCCGCCATTATCCGCGGCGACGACACTCGCGCCTAGGGTGGCATGGCGTACGATCACGACACCCGACAGCGGCGCACGAACCGATGAAAGCGCCAGCACGCCGTCTGCGGCATTGTCCATCCGGTCAAGCTCGCCATGGCCAATTCCGATGGCGTGGAGCTTGTTTTCAGCAGCTTCGCGATCGGCCTCGGCGGCCGCATAGGCAGCTTCAGCGGCCTGCAGGTCTGACTGGGAGGTGATCTCGTCAGCGTAGAGCGAGCGCTCGCGGTCAAGGTCGGCGAGTGCCAGGGCTTCGCGGGTGCGGGCCGTCAGGAAGTCGGCTTTCATGCCAGCCAGTTCGCGGCTCGACACAGTGGCCAGCACGTCGCCCTCTGCAACATGGTCACCCTCGCCTGCATGCAGCTTGGAGATGGTCCCGTTCACCTGAGAGGAGACCGCCGCAACACGGTCCTGGTCGAAGCGGATTTCGGTTGGAAGCTCGACAAAGTCAGACAGGGCTGACAGTTCGGCGATGGCGGTGCGGATACCGGCTTCGGCGGCCTGCTCGGCTGTCAGTTTGACATGGTCCTCGTGGTCGTCTTCGGCATGCTCGTCATGATCCTCGCCGTGCTCATCATCCTTATAAGACGCCTCTATTTCGGCGTCATGGTCGTGGTCATCATGTTTTTCAACGCCGCCGCAGGCCGTCAGTATCAGCGATGCGGATAGGATGGCGGGAAGCATGTGTTGTAATCTGGCAAACATCAGTTTTCTCCAGTGAAGGGGTAAGCGCCGATGAGGCTGCGCAGCGTCAGGCTGGCGCGGTTTCGCTCTCGTTCGGCAGCGATCAGGGCAAGCTGGGTTTCAACAAGCGCGGACCTCGCATTGATGGTCTGGTCGAGGTCGAAACGGCCAATGCGGTAGCCCTGAAGCGCGGCATCGAAGGCCTGCAGGGCCGATGGCAGGGCTTCTTCCCTCAGAAGGCCCAGCCGGGTCTCGGCCGCCTTCAGGCGCGCAATGGCAGAGCGCTGTTCAGCGAGCAGGCGCGCTTCTACGCCTTGTGCGCTCACCCGTGCTGCGTCGGTGCGATAGCGGGCAGCTGCGGCGGCATTTCGGTTTCGGTCAAAGATCGGAAGCGCGACGCTGACGCCCGCAACGAGCGCGCTGTCTCCCGTCGCTTCGAAGCGTTTGAGGCCCGCCGAAACATCAAGGTCGGGCAGCGCCTGCGCCGCTTCGAAGGCTTCAAGGCGCTGGCCAAGCGCTTCGGCCGCTTCTGCAGCCTTCAGTCGTGGATGCTCCCCTGAGGGGGCTTCGGTCTCGCCGTCTGAAAGTGCGATGGCACTGGCAGACGCAATGTTCTCAAGTTCGCTCGCGCCCCATAATGCCGCCAGCATATAGCCTGTCTGCTCGACAAGCGCTGAGGCGCCCGAGGCCTCGGCTTTCAGCCGCGCCGCATCGGCGCGTGCCCGGGCCAGGTCCGGCGGCGCTGCCTCTCCCGCCTCGACGCGCTTGCGGGACACCTCGGCGAGGGTTTCGCCAAGCGTGGCAGCTTCCTTGGCCAGCGCGCGGGTTTCGATGGCGGCTACAAGATCGGCATAGGCAAGCGCGGCTTCCAATTCGGCCTCGCGCAGGAGGACCGCGCATTCTGCTTCCCCCAGCATCTGCCGCGACCGGGCAGCCTGCTGTTCGAGCCGGCGCTTGTTGCCGAGCCGCAGCGTCTGGCCGACCGCGAGCGTCGTTTCAGCGTCGTCGAAGCCCTGAAAGCTGCCGGTACCGGCAAAATTCTCGACCTCGAGCGAGAGCGACGGATTGGTCCATTTGCCCGCCTGCTCCGCCTCTTCGCCGCGCGCCCGGATTTCCAGGGCGGAAGCGAGAACGTCCGGCGATGCGGTTCTGACCTGGTCGAGCACTCGTTCCAGGGAGAGCGGTGCTGCCACGTCCAGGTTTGGGGCGGACAGGGCCTGTCCGCAAGGCGCAGCAAGGGCCGGCAGTGCACCAGCTGCGCCAACGACCAACACGGCCGCCATGAAATGTCTGAATGACATGGAAGAAGGTCCCTATTCTGATCCTGAATTCACAGCGCGTCAGGCGCGCTGCGCACATGTCAGGATCAGGCCCGGGGTGGGCGGAAGAGGCCGCTTGGGGCAGCCAGAAGCGGGGTTTCAGCGCGCTGTATGGCCACGGTCATGGAAGGCACGAGGCGCTCGGTGAACGACATGGGCTGGGTGCGCAGCACGTGGACGTGGCAGGAGCCGCAGCCATGCTCATGATGCTGGTGGTCGTCGTGATCCTGCGGGGCAGAAAGGGTCTGGTGGCCATCTTCGGCATCGCCGGCACACGCTTCGATCGTCGTCTGCTCGATCTCGATCTTTTCCCCAGCCGCGGGCGACACCAGCAGCGAGAACACTGCCAGAACAACGCCGACAAGGCGCAGCAATGAAAGGCCGGTCTGAGCCATCATGCGTCCCTCTTACCACAGATCGACAAGCAATTGCTTACCACACTCTGTCGCATTTGCAGCTAAACCAAGCGAAACTCGTGCCAACGTCCGCTTTCGGGATATAGGGGACCCCGGATAGCAAAGAGCGATTGTTTCGCGGTCAGGCAGCTAAATCAGGTCGAATAACTACCATTAGAGCCAGATCTCACTGCACACGGAGCGCACACAAACGCCCTTAAGTATTTGTATCTAATAAACTTTCAACCCAGTCCATCATAGGATAGGTCGTGAAACTGGATGCCCTGACCCACGCCGCAACACTCTCCGTGCCATGACCAC
>JAYZBJ010000244.1:0-8242 GCA_036338795.1 Pseudomonadota bacterium
CTGAGCCCTTGCCGCGTTTCCACCATTTGTCGCGCGCAATGATGGTGCGGCCGAGGAAGCGTTCGGGATACTCGATGTTGAAGAGCAGGCCCTGGAACTTGGTAACGGTGCGGCGATTCTTGCCTGATCCCTGTTGCTCGGTGAGCTTGCACTCCACCATGGTAAAATCCGCTTCAGCGCGGCGGCCAGCGATCAGGTCCTCGAATTTCCGGGTATCATAGGACGGCAGCAGCGCGGCTTCCTTCAGGCGGTCAAATGCCGGAGTCGGCGGTGCTTCAGTCCTGGTGGCGGACGACATGTTGCTCTGGGCCCAGCTCGCCAGAGACTTGATGCCCGTCACGCCGCTCATATCGACATGCATGGTGTCATAGGTGAAGCCAAAGCATTCGCAGGCCGCACCGACGACAAGCTGCTTTGTCTGGGACTTCATCGAGAAAACGGGAATCCAGACGGCGGCCGACGCCGCGAAGATGAGAAAGATGCCGGCAAAAATGCCAAACGGAAACATGGTCTGGAAGCCAATCACAAACGTCAGGCCGATCACGCCCATGAGTACCACGGCAGCGACGATGACCGTACGTTTGACGGCGCGGTTGATGACCTCCCGGCGTCTCGTCTCCATCCGCTCCAGTTCTGGCGTCAGGACATCTCGCCAGACTGTCACGGCCGGTTCGAATTCCGGCCGCTTGTCACGGATGTCATTGAAATAGATATCGAGTGCAGCCTGCATGGCGTGTGGTCCCCTCAAACCCGCGCGGGCAATCAGTCTTTCATGTCGGACCAGAGATTCCGGTCAGGTGACGCAATGTGCGACAGCCGCGTTAGCAAGCCGTGAAGCATCTCTGCTTCTTCCGGGGAGAGCGAGGCCAGCAGCTCCCGTTCATAGGCGAGCGCGCGCGGTTTGATCGCCGCATAGATCTCGCGCCCCTTGTCGGTCAGCTTCAACTCGGCCTTCCGGCGGTCTGCGACATCGGATTTGCGTGAGATGATCTGGCGCTCTGTCAGGCTGGCGGCGGCGCGGCTGACGGCTGGCTTGTCCATCAGTGTCCGGTTGGCGACCTCGGTTGACGTTAGCCCGTCACTTTCCCCCAGAACCGCCATGATCCGCCACTGCCAGATGGAGATGTCGAACTCGCGCTCATACATATCCGCGATCTTTCGGGAGACGGCGTTCGACAGGACAGACAGCCTGTAGGGCAGGAATCCATCAAGGCGAAGTTGTTCCTGCGTGTCGTCGGTCGGATGCGTCATTCGAAATTTGGTCCTCGGAACTTGATTTAGTTGCAAATGCAACTAAAATGAATCGCGTATCAAATCGGAAGGATAAGCACATGGCGGACCTGTTTGAAAATCCGGCCGGTCTCGACGGCTTCGAATTCATTGAATTTTCCGCGCCTGAAAAAGGCCAGCTGGAACCAGTCTTCGAGGCGATGGGCTTCACCAAGGTCGCCCGCCACCGCTCCAAGGATGTCGAGCTCTGGCGTCAGGGCGGGATCAACCTGATCACGAATTACGAGAAGGGCTCGCCGGCCTATTACTTCGCGAAAGAGCACGGGCCGAGCGCCTGCGGCATGGGGTTCCGCGTGCGCGATGCGAAGGCAGCCTACGACCATCTCATCGCCAATGATGCAGAGCCATGCGGCGTGCCAACCGGCCCGATGGAGCTCAACATCCCGGCCATCCGCGGCATTGGCCACTCGCTGATCTATCTCATCGACCGGTATGACGACGGTAAAGGTGGCCTTTCCATCTATGACATCGACTTCGAGTACCTGCCGGGCGTCGAGAAATACCCTGAAGGCTGCGGCTTCAAGCTCGTCGATCACCTGACGCACAATGTCTATAAGGGCCGGATGAAGTACTGGGCTGACTTCTATGAGAAGCTCTTCAACTTCCAGGAAATCCGCTATTTCGACATCAAGGGCGAATATACCGGCCTCACCTCGCAGGCATTGACCGCGCCGGACGGCAAGATCCGCATTCCGCTGAATGAGGAAGCCGAGGGCGGCAAGGGCCAGATCGAGGAATTCCTGCGCGAGTACAACGGCGAAGGCATCCAGCACATTGCCATCATCTGTGATGACCTCGTCGCCGCCTATGACAAGCTGAAGGCGCGCGGCGTGCCGATGATGACCCCGCCGCCGGATACCTATTACGACATGCTGTCCGAACGCCTGCCGGACCATGGCCGTGACGAGGCGGCGCTAAAGGCACGCGGTCTCCTTCTCGACGGATCGACCGAGGGCGGCGAACCACGCCTCCTGCTACAGATTTTCGCCGAGCCGCAGATCGGGCCGGTCTTCTTCGAGTTCATCCAGCGCGTCGGCGACTACAAGCAGGGCTTTGGCGAAGGCAACTTCAAGGCTCTCTTTGAATCCATGGAACGCGACCAGATCAAGCGCGGCGCGCTGAAAGTGGAGGAAGATGCGTGATGACCGCTGAAGCGCCAAAACTCGGCGGCGTTCACCACGTCGCCTATCGCTGCAAGGACGCCAAGGAGACGGTCGATTTCTATAAGGACCTGCTCGGCATGGACTTCCAGCTTGCAATTGCTGAGGACAAGGTGCCGTCCACCGGTGCGCCGGACCCTTACATGCACGTCTTCCTGGATGCCGGGAATGGCAACGTTCTCGCCTTCTTCGAACTGCCGAACAGCGACGAAATGGGCCGGGACGAGAATACGCCGCAGTGGGTCCAGCACATCGCCTTCAAGGTTGAGACGATGGATGACCTGATGAATGCCAAGGCCCGTGCAGAGGCGCGCGGCCTGGACGTTGTCGGCCCGACCCATCACGGCATTTTCAAGTCGATCTACTTCTTCGACCCGAACGGCCACCGGCTGGAGCTTGCCTGCGACATCGGCACGCCGGACCAGATGGCGCAGCTGAAATCGGTCGCGCAGGACATGCTGGACGAATGGGCGCAGACCAAGAAAGCCCCGCGTCACGCGGCATGGCTCCACGAAAAGATTGCAGAGGAATCTGCCTGACACTTCCTCCTGGCGACCTCTCAACGCCAGACTGACCGCCCGCATGGACTGACCTCGTTCAGCGCATGTGGGCGTTTTTTTGCCCGCTATCAGCGCTGCCCCGTCAGGCCGTGGCAAGTATGTGTGTCTCGCCCCAGTCCTTCAGCGCCATCAGGATTGGCCGCAGGCTCTCGCCTTTTTCGGTGAGGCTGTACTCGACCTTGGGCGGCACCACCGGATAGACCTCGCGGTGGACGAGGCCAGCCGCTTCGAGCTCTCTTAGCTGTTTGGTCAGCATCCGCTGTGTGACGCCGCCGACGTCGCGCTGAAGCTCGTTGAAACGCTTCACGCCATCGAGAAGGTGGAACAGGGTGACGCCCTTCCACTTGCCGCCAATCTGCTCCAGCGCGGCCTCCACCGGGCATCCGGCCGAGCAGTCATATTCGCTAAAACGTGTCATGAGCTGAAAAGTCCTACAGTATACTTTCTGTGCGTATAGGCCAAAAAAGTGCGTACTTGTGTCGTTGCAGGGTAGGCCTAAATCGGTCGGCGTCAACCAGATAGACCTTTTGAGGACCCTCCCATGACGCTACTTGCAACCGATACCCGTCCGGACATCATTGATGTCGCCAAGACCCGCTACACGGCAAAGGCTTTCGACCCTTCGAAGACCATTCCGTCAGATACCGTGGAGAAGCTGAAGGCGCTGCTGCAATACAGCCCGTCCAGCACCAATATCCAGCCATGGCACTTCATTCTCGCCGCAACGCCGGACGGCAAGGCGCGCGTCGCAAAGTCGACCGAAGAGAAGTTTCCATTCAACACACAGTCGCTGAATGATGCGTCCCACATTGTCGTCTTCGCCAGCCGGATAGCGGCAGACGAAGCACACATGCTTGAGGTGCTGGAACAGGAAGACCGGGACGGCCGGTTTGATTTCGACAAGGACACGCTGAAGCCGCAGACGCACGGCGCCCGCAACCTGTTCGCCAACATCCACAAGCACGACCTTAAGGATGTGCAGCACTGGATGGACAAGCAGGTCTACCTGAATATTGGGCAGTTCATGCTGGGGGCAGCGGCTCTTGGCGTCGATGCACGTCCCATGGAAGGCATCGATACGAAGGTCCTCGATGAGGAATTCGGACTTCGGAAAAAGGGCTTCACCAGCCTCGTCGTCATCGCGCTTGGTTATCGCGACGAAGCGAATGATTTCAACGCACGGACACCCAAATCCAGACTACCCCTTTCGGTCACGCTGACCGAGGTCTGATTTGGGCAGGCAGCAGCCGGGAACGGGGCGGTCAGACTGCCCGGTTCCCGGCGGTTGCCGGAACTATTGCAACAGGTCCTCGAACATCCAGGTGTAACGCCGGTGTGCGGACGTGTCGTTCTTGAGATCAAGGTCGCCGCGGCGGCTGAAGAAGGCCGCCACATCGCGCTTTGGCAGGTGGACGGTCCGCTTCGCAAGCTGATGCTTTGGCTTATCGTCGGTCTGCGGTTTCATGATCTTACCTCACACCTGCGATGACACCGGTCATGGCGAACACGGCGAGCACGGTCGAGACCATGAGGACGACAATCATCCCCGGCGTGATAGAGCCTTGGCGTGCCTTGTCTGTTTGAAGTCTTGTCTGTTTCATTTTGAACTCCTTTCACCAATGACTACGGGCTCGCAGACGCCCTGGATCAGGGTTGAAATCAGACAGTTTCGGCCTAAAACCCGGATCAATCTGGGCCGGTCGCTGCCAAGCAAAAGGCATTCTCATGAAAACCATTCTCCTCACCGGCGCCACGGACGGTATCGGCCTTGAAGCGGCCGGGCGACTGGTGGCACTGGGGCACAAGGTGCTGCTTCACGGCCGCAATCCGCAGAAGCTGGCGGCCCTTCGCGCGGAATTGGGCGAGGCCCATGGCGAGGACATGATCGAGACCTATGTCGCCGACTTGAGCGATCTCAAGGCCGTTGCCGCCATGTCAGGCGCTGTCTCTGCAACGCATGCGCGGATCGATGTCCTCATCAACAATGCCGGCGTCTTCAAGACGCCTGACCCGGTGGCGGCGAATGGGCTGGATGTGCGCTTCGTCGTCAACACGCTAGCGCCAATGCTTCTTTCCAGCCGTCTGGCTGGCGTCATCGCGCCAGGTGGGCGAATCGTGAATCTGTCTTCTGCGGCGCAGGCCCCCGTCGATCTCGAAGCGCTTCAGGGGCGCGGACACCTCGCGGATAATGCCGCATACGCCCAGAGCAAGCTAGCGCTGACCATGTGGTCCAACCAGTACGCCGAAGAGGTTCAAGGCGATGGTGTTATGGTCGTCGCGGTCAATCCCGGCTCATTGCTCGCGACCAAGATGGTGAAGGAAGGTTCTGGCATTGCCGGTGGCGATATCGGCATTGGCGCTGAAATTTTGGTCCGGGCCGCCCTGTCGGACGAGTTCGCTGACGCGTCCGGAAAATATTTCGACAATGATAGCCGTCGCTTTGCGGATCCGCATCCCGACGCGCTGGATAAAGCCAAACGCGCGCAACTGGTTGACGTGCTGAACGGGCTAATTAGGCGCCACGCCTGAGCTGACCGCCCGCTAGACTGCTTCCCGCTTCATCCTTCGACAGGCTCAGGATGAGGCCGTTCTTTGTGGCGAGCTTCCAATGGTCTTTACGCCTAACGCCTTTCGAAGGGCGGGGCATGGCGGTGTGAGTTTCCACCGGGTTTCCGCCCCCTTGAGATCCCCGACTATAACGCTCGCCATCCTGTCCCCAGGCAGGGCGGTCCGGACCGGCCGGGTGGGGATGCTTCGGATCGGGCGTGTGGTCAGACCCCACACAACCTCGAGCCCGAAGGCCGCGCAGACTTGCGGTGGATGCGGGAGTGACCGTGCTGCGGGCAGGGATTAACGACCCTGCAAGGGCGGTGCGGCGTCGCGTTCGCTATAACTGCGCGTCAGGCGATCCTGGCGCGTACTGTCTTTGGCGGGCCGGTAAGGGACACTTGCACGGCCAATACATCCCGCGGGCGCGTCCGGTTCGGGCGCTCTACAGCCACGCCGAAAGGCTGGCATTACTTCCCGCGTTCAAACAGGACGCGCCCGGCCCTGTCACTCATGGGGCAGATATGAAAAAACGCCAGCGGCCCGGGGCCACTGGCGCTCTTTGTGCTGGCACCGTCTTGCTTAACGACCGCTAAGGTAAGTGGAGTGCCTTTGATCCAGATTAAAATATCTCTCGCACCGCAAACAAATATTAGCAGACTTACGCTGTAGTTGAGCTGTGTGGGAGGACGGAAGATGGATGATGAGGCTCACATTCTGTTGGCGCTTGGTGCAACCGGCGACCAAAGGCGCCTTGGCCGCAAATGCCATTCGCTTGGCTACCATGTAAAGTTTGCAAATACGCCGGACATGTTGATGGACGCCTGTGAGGCGCAGGCCTTCGATATCGTTATTATCGATAACGACCATTTCTGCAGCGCCGATCCGCACTGGAGCATCCGTGCCGAATATCAGCGCATATTCGAGAAGAACTACACGCTCGTCCTCTGCGCCGACGAAAACGGAGAAGACGTGCTCGACGTGCTCAAAAGGGGCGCGCGGGACTTCATGCCGGTGGATAGCCGCCTGAAGGATTTCCTTATGCGAATTCGCAAGCAGATCGACCATGATCCGCGCCGCAGGCTTACCGCTGGGACGCCGGCTGAAGCCGTCCGCAACTATGTCAGAAAGCTCGCCGCCCGCTAGGCGAACCTTCAAGAATTCCGATGGCCAGCCCTTGGGGAAGCCATTGGCAACCTGAATTTGGCGTCTTACCCGACTTGTAACGACAAGCCGTGCTGGACGTCTGCCGGTCCTCTTTTCCGGTGCTCGAACGTCCTGACAATGGCGTAGCACAAGGGAGGAGTAGACAGGCGATGAACCTCGATTTTTCGGACGAGCAGAAACAGCTGCGAGACCAGGTTCGGCGCTTCCTGGAAGAAAAATGCCCACCGGCAGCGGTGCGCGCGGTCCTGGAAGGCGAACAGCATTACGATGCCGATCTGTACAAGGGTCTGGCCGAGCTTGGCGTGCTTGGCGCGGCAATCTCGGAAGAGTTCGGTGGCATAGGTCTCGGCCATCTTGAACTGTGCGTCGTCGCCGAAGAGATCGGCCGTGTACTGGCACCGGTCCCTGTCGCGTCGTCGATTTACCTTGTGGCCGAGGGCCTCGTGCAGGCCGGCTCCGATGAGCAGAAGTCGCAATGGCTGCCAAAACTGGCGGATGGAACGGCCATTGGCTGTTTTGCGGTCAGTGAAGGCAGCGGACGCATGAACCCGGACAAGGTCACGCTGACAGCAGATGCCGGCAAGCTGACCGGCTCCAAAGCGCCTGTCGCTGATGGCATGATCGCAGATGTCGCGATTGTGCTGGCGAGGGACGCAGGAGGTGTGTCGCTTTATCTTGTCGATTTGTCGGCTGAAGGCGTCACCCGCGAAGCGCTGGAGTCGATTGACCCGACCCGTAGCCAGGCAAGGCTGACCTTCGACGCGGCACCGGCCAGCCGCATCGGCGGCGAGGGCGATGGCTGGCATATCGCAACGCAGGTCATGGACCGCGCAGCAATCCTGATCGGATTTGAGCAGCTTGGCGGCTCTGACCGTGCGCTCGAGATGGCGCGTGACTATGCGCTCGAGCGGATGGCTTTCGGTCGCCAGATCGGCTCCTTCCAGGCAATCAAGCACATGCTGTCGGACATGTACGTCTCCGCCACGCTGGCCCGGTCAAACTGCTATTACGGCGCCTGGGCGCTCTCATCGAGTGCGGCTGAGCTACCGATTGCGGCGGCGACGGCAAGGGTGTCGGCCACGACGGCCTTCCAGCATTGCTCGAAGAACAACATCCAGGTCCATGGCGGCATGGGCTTCACCTGGGCATTTGACTGCCACCTCTACTACCGCCGCTCCAACGCCCTCGCTCTGGCGCTTGGGTCCCTGTCGACCTGGGAGAGCCTGCTGATCGAACGGATGAGCACCGGCAACGTAGAAGCGGCAGCATAAGGGAGGACCGCAGAATGGATTTCAACGATACCCCTGAAGAGGCCGAGTTCCGCAAGGAAGTTCGCGCCTGGATCAATGCGAATGCGCCAAAGCACCTCGAGCCAGAACTGAAAAAGGCAAGCTTCGGCAACGTCTCCATCACGACCGAAGACCCCATGCAGGCCAGCAAGAGCTGGCAAAAGAAGAAAGCCGATGCCGGCTGGGCGTGCCTTCACTGGCCGAAAGAGTATGGCGGCGGTAACCGGAC
>JAYZBJ010000245.1:0-5497 GCA_036338795.1 Pseudomonadota bacterium
CTGTTCCTCATTTCTGTTTTCACGACCGATTTTGGTGCCCGCCCGGTGCAACTGGCCTATGCCTTCTCTGGCGCGATGACGGCGCAGGCCATTGGCAGCCTGCTCGTCCGCGCCCACTTTGAATGGAAGTCAGCAGCAATCACCTCGCTCTCACTAACCATCCTGCTGAGGGCTGTCGATCCTTGGATGTGGTTCGTCGCAGCCATGATCGGAATCGGCCTGAAATTCGCCGTGCGCTACAAGGGCAAGCACCTCTTCAATCCCGCCTGTATTGGCATTGTGGCGATGTGCCTCCTGTTTGATCGCGATGTGTGGGTCAGCCCGGGGCAGTGGGGGCAGGCCCCGCTCATCGCGGGGTGGGCCATGGCGCTGGCGGCGCTTGTCCTGTCGAGTGCGAAGCGGCTCGACATAGCGTTGGGCTATATCGGCACGTTCGCAGCCATCCTGTTTGTTCGCGCGCTCTGGCTCGGCGATCCCATGTCCATTCCGCTGCACCAGCTCTCATCGGGGACGTTGCTGGTCTTCACCTTCTTCATGATTACCGATCCGCGCTCCACACCGGATTCGCGGGCCGGAAGGCTGGTTTTCGCGAGCGCCGTTGCCGCGCTCACAGCCTGGTTCATCATCGTACCGAACGTACTGGCCGCGCCGATGATGGCGCTGGCGGCGCTTTCGATCCTGACGCCCGTGCTCGACCGGTTGTTACCGGCGCAAAGGTTTCAGTGGGGCAATCCATCAATGTCCAGGGAGGGACGCAAACATGAAACTCAGACATCTGTTGGGGGCAGCCACGCTGGGGCTGGCCTCGCTCAGCCTTAGCGCACCCGCGCAGGCATTCTGCGGCTTCTTCGTCGCGAAAGCTGACACGGACCTTTTCAATGATGCCTCAAAGGTGGCGCTGGTCCGCGATGGGGATCGGACTGTCATCACGATGGCATCTGACTATCGTGGTGAACCGTCGGAATTCGCCATGGTCATCCCGGTTGTGGACGTGCCCGAGCGCGAACAGATCAATGTCGCCAATCCGGGGTTGATCGACCATCTCGACCAGTACACGGCGCCGCGGCTGGTGGAGTATCATGACGATAACCCGTGTGACCTCCGGCTTCGCCAGTCCATCGTCGTGACAGGCTCGGCGATGGAAGACGCGATGGCTGCTCCTGCGCCGGAGATGGAGCCTGAAGACCTGGGCGTCACGATTGAGGCGGAATACGAGGTTGGCGAATACGACATTCTCATCCTGTCAGCCGAGGAGTCCGATGGCCTGATCACCTGGCTGAACCAGAACGACTATCGCATTCCTGATGGTGCTGAAGAGGTCGTCGGGTCCTACCTGAAGCAGGACATGAAATTTTTCGTCGCGAAGGTGAACCTCGAGCGCCATGACGGCGCTGGATTCCTGCGTCCAATCCAGGTGGCCTACGAGCATGAGGATTTCATGCTGCCGATCCGTCTCGGTACGGTGAATGCGGAGGGAAAGCAGGAGCTGTTCGTTTTCGCCATGACCCGCAAGGGAAGGGTCGAGACGCTGAACTACAAGACCGTGAAATTGCCGTCGGACATGGATGTGCCGATCTTTGTGAAGGATGAGTTTGGCGACTTCTACAAGGACATGTTCGCCCATCAGGTCGAGAAGCAGAACGGCAAGGCTGTCTTCATGGAATACGCTTGGGACATGAACTGGTGCGATCCGTGCGCAGCGGAGCCTCTGTCTCGCTCTCAGCTAAGAGAGCTCGGTGTCATGTGGCTGGAAGAGGATGGGATGGAATCTCCCGCACGCCCTGGCTTTGGTGGGGCGCAGCCTGTCGACGTATTCGTGACGCGCCTGCACGTACGCTATGACGCAGACACCTTCCCGGAAGACCTGACCTTCCAGGTGACGGGGGACCGCGAAAACTATCAAGGACGGTATGTATTGCGGCATCCATGGCGGGGCGACTTCAACCAGTGTGAGGAAGCGCGCGACTATGCCAACCGTCTTGTCGATCGTTGGGAAGGAGAGGCGAGCAACCTCGCCAAACTCACGGGATGGGATGAGGACGAGATCAAGGAGAAAATGGCCGCCGGCGGTTACTCCGAAGCCTCGATCAATATTGATCTGGAGCCGCAGGGCAAAAAGCCTTGGTGGCAGCGGCTCTGGGGAAATGGCTGACGCCTAGCGCTGGCACGCCCCGCAATAGAAACTCGAGCGCCCCGACTGGACGATCCGTCTGATCGGGGCGCCGCATGTCCTGCATGGTTCGCCTTCGCGATCATAGACGGCAAAGGTGTGCTGGAAGTAGCCGAGTTCGCCCGTTGCGGCCTTGAAGTCGGAGATGGAAGATCCGCCTGCCGCGATGGCTTCGCGGATGACGTCATTGATCGCAACTGTCAGCCGCGCCGCGCGTTCGCCCGGCACTGAATTGGCCTTGCGCCGCGGGCTGATCCCCGCGCGGAACAGCGCTTCGCAGACATAGATATTTCCAAGCCCGGCAATCGTGCGCTGGTCGAGCAGGACCGATTTGATCGGCCCCGATTTCTGCTTCAGGGCCTCGTTGAGCCAGTCGTGCGAAAACTGGTTGGACAAGGGTTCGGGACCCATGCTCGACAGGCGAGGATACTGGGCAAGCTGCTGCAGGGGCCAGAGCTCCATGAAACCGAACCGTCTCGGATCATTGTAAGTGACCGTCTGGCCACCCTCCATGTGGAAGATCACATGGTCATGTTTGGGATTGGGCGGGATTTCATGATGAAAGTCGCCCGGTCGTGTTCCATCAGTGATGGTAAAGCGACCGGACATGCCGAGGTGCATGATCAGTGCATCGCCGGAAGACAGTTCCAGCACGAGGAATTTCGCCCGCCGCGACATGCGTTCGATCCGGGTGCCTGACACCCGTTCTGCAAAGCGCGTGGGCAACGGAAAACGCAGGTCTGGCCGGTTGAGGACAACCGACAAGATGGTACGGCCGTCCATTGCGGGGGCAAGGCCGCGGCGAACTGTCTCGACTTCGGGCAATTCAGGCATGGCAACCGCATATAGCGTTTAGAATTTCATGCCACTATGGTCGCCGCGCATGACAAATGAGACAGATACAGCCCGCACCGTCAGCTTCGGCTTCGAAGAGGTGTCACCTGATGAGAAGGTGAACCGCGTCAAAGGCGTGTTCCGCTCCGTCGCGAGCCGCTACGATGTGATGAATGACCTCATGTCAGCCGGCGTGCACAGGCTCTGGAAACACGACACGATTGCAAAGCTGAACCCTCAGCCGGGCGAAAGGCTTATTGATGTCGCTGGCGGCACGGGCGATCTCGCAAAAGCCTTCATTGATCGCGCTGACAAGGCAGCTCGCCGGAGAGGCAAGAGTGCCGAAGCAAGCGCTGTCGTGTGTGACATCAATGATTCGATGCTCAATGCGGGGCGGGCGCGTAGCGATATGTCGGCGTACGAAAATCGGATTGGATGGGTCTGCGGCGATGCGCAGGCGCTGCCGTTCGATGATCGCTCATGCGATGCGCTGACCATTGCCTTCGGGATCAGGAATGTTGCTGACCGTGATGCGGCGCTGTCTGAATTTCGCCGCGTGCTGAAGCCAGGCGGCCGACTGGCTGTCCTTGAGTTCAGCCATATGACCGTGCCGATGCTCCAGAAGCTTTATGACACCTACAGCTTCAACGTCATTCCGCGGATGGGCGAGCTCGTCGCATCAGACCGGGAGAGCTATCAGTATCTCGTTGAGTCGATAAGAAAGTTCCCGGAACAGGAGCTGTTCCGGGAAGAAGTAGAGGCCGCCGGTTTCTCCAGCGTATCTGTCACCAATTTCTCTGGTGGAATTGCTGCGCTCCATTTTGGATGGGCTGCATGATGGGGGGATCACTCTTCCCGCGTATCGACCGTCATTCCGTCTTCGCTGATCGAGACGGCGATGTCGGAATCCTGTTCGCCTGTCGCGCTTGGCTGGCCGGTGAAGTACCAGACACCGAAGCCGATAACGGCAACAACGAGTGCGCCTACGATGAACCAGAGCGCACCATTCCCGGATTGCGTATTGGTAGCCATGAGGTTTCTCCTTCTGATGCGTCTGGAAACGCTCGCCGCGTGACGCGGTTCCCGGTGCCGGAGGTTGGCCATTGCTAAGTGCCCTTGCTGATTATGGCCGTCTGATGCGGGCTGGGACGGCGCTCGTGCGCCATGATGTCATCCTTCCGGGTGAGTATCAGGCACGCATGCCGCTGCCCGCGCGTCTGGCCGGCCGCACCATGCGGCTTTTCGGCGGCGGTGCCAAAGGCCGTCCGGGTGAGCGCCTTGCAACAGCCCTTGAGAAGCTTGGGCCCGCCTACATCAAACTTGGCCAACTGCTTGCGACACGCCCCGATGTGTTCGGCGTCGAGGTTGCAAGTGACCTGTCCCGCCTGAAGGACAAACTGCCTGCCTTTTCCATGAAGGATGCGCACGCGGCGCTCGAAGCGGAATTCGGCAAGCCCCAGGCGGACTTGCTTTTCCCTGAGTTGAGCGAGCCGGTCGCTGCAGCTTCCGTCGCGCAGGTGCACAAGCTTGAAACACCAGACGGGTTGAAGGCGGTAAAAATCCTTCGACCGGGCGTCGAACGCCTCATCTCCAGAGAGCTGCGGGCGATGAAGCGCGCGGCCCGCACGCTTGAGCGCGCCTCCGTTGAAAGCCGGCGACTGGAGCCGGTAGCGTTCACGAACACCGTCGCCGATTCAATGATGAAGGAGCTGGACCTGCGCCTTGAAGCGGGCGGGGCGGACCAGCTCAAATCCATTTCCGAAAAGCCGGGCTGGTTCCGCGTTCCGGCCGTGGACTGGGAGCGGACATCGCAGCGCGTCCTGACGACCGATTGGGTCGACGGCATCCCGCTCACGGACCCTGGCGCGCTTGACCAGCCGGGGCTCGACCGCACCGAACTTGCAACCGCGATCACCCGCGGTTTTCTCAATCAGGCAATCGGACACGGCGTCTTCCATGCCGACATGCATGAGGGCAACATCCTTATCACGCGGGACAACAAGATCGCGCTTGTCGACTTCGGCCTCATCGGGCGGATCGGGATGGATGAGCGCCGCTTCCTTGCAGAAATCCTCTGGGGCTTCATTCGCCGGGATTACCAGCGCATCGCCGAGGTGCACTTCGAGGCTGGCTACGTCCCGTCTCACCAGTCTGTCGGTGAATTTGCTCAGGCCCTGCGTTCCGTCGGCGAGCCGATACATGGCAAGTCGGCAGAAGACGTATACATGGGCCGTATCCTGCTTCAGTTGCTGGATTATACGCGTACATTCGGCATGCACTTGCGGCCGGAACTGGTCCTCCTTCAGAAGACGATGGTGCAGGTTGAGGGCGTCGCCCGCGCGATTGATCCCAAGCACGACATCTGGAAAGCGGCGGAGCCGATCGTCAAATCCTGGATCACTGAAAACTTCGGTCCGGCAGGCGCTGCAAAGCTCGCGGTGCAGAATATCCGGCAGGTTGCAGACCGGCTGAAACGCTTGCCGGAGGTGATGG
>JAYZBJ010000246.1:0-5592 GCA_036338795.1 Pseudomonadota bacterium
CGGCAGGTGACATGAGCGAAGAACTCCCGAAGAACAAGAAGCGGAAGAAGAAAAAGCCTCCGCACATCGCTGCCGACATCAGCACGGTGGAAGGCCGCGCTCGCGCCGAACGCGAGATGATCCTCGGCGATCACGGCTTCCTGCGTGAGAGCTTCCAGAACCTTCACCAGATCAGCCCCGAAATGTGGCGGTCGAACCAGCCCAATCCAAGGCAGGTCGCCGAACATGCGGCCCAGCGCGGGATCAAGACGATCATCAACCTGCGCGGCGCCAGCACCAAGGGCTACTATCTCCTCGAGGCCGAAGCCTGCGAGGCGGCCGGTATCAAGCTGGTCGATTTCCAGGTGTTTTCCCGCGACACGCCAAAGCCGGAAACCATCGAAGCGGCCAAGACGCTCTTCGACGAGATCGAGTATCCAGCGCTGATGCACTGCAAGTCCGGGGCGGACCGGGCAGGGCTGATGAGCGCGCTCTACATGATTTTCCGGCGAGGCATGCCGGTGGCCAAGGCTGCACAGCAATTGTCAGGCCGGTACCTGCACGTGAAGTCCGGCAAGACCGGTATGCTTGATTTCTTCTTCGAAACCTATCTCGAGGAGACCCGCGAAAGCGGCAAGCCATTCCTCGACTGGGTGAAGGAAGATTATGACGCGGCTGCGGTGAAGGCAGCATTCATGAAGAGCTTCGGCAACAGGTTTCAGTGGGATCGCCTATTGCGCCGTGAGTAGGCGCTTTTTTGCTGGCAACGATGGTGAAATCATGGAACGCTGCGCGGCGTTACTAACCGAGAGGGAAATTTCGCCGTGAAAATCATTCATATTGCTCCGGCCGCACTTCTGTTCCTTGCCGCTTGCGGCGGAGCCGGCGGCGACAAACAGGCCATCGTCGATGCATGTGTCGAGGACGGCTCCAGCGACAAGGCCACTTGCGAGTGCATGGCTGACGCTGCTGAGAAGAATCTGGACAAGGAATTGTTCGGCAAGCTGGCCAAGGCCGCACGCCAGGGATCTGACAAGGCTCAGGACATGATGGAAGACCTGAAGCCTGAAGAGCAGACGCAGTTCATGTCCTTCGCCATGCAGGCCGCGATGACCTGCGGCATGGGCGAATAAACGTCACAAACCTGCTGAAGACAGCCTCGGAAACAGCCGCTATGCTTATTTCCGAGGTTGTTGCCTCAGAGTACAAAGGGGACGGAAATGAAGTTTTTCATCATCAACAGCTTCCGGACGATGGTTTATGTCGCCTATTTCGCGATCCTCATCGCCGGCATTCTCATGGGCGTCTATCAACAGGGCGCTTTTGCCTATGACGTCCTGGGCCTCGAAGGCCCGGCAGCCCGCGCGATCGAGATTGCGCTTGGCACGGCTGCAGGCTGGATCGCAGCCAGCCTTGTCTGCGGCCTGATCGTGACCTTGCTGGATATCCGTGACGACATCAATGACCGTCTCCCGGATGCGCGCCGCGACGATTGATACTGGTTGAAGCTGACATGATTGAGCGGGGCGGGAGCGACTTTCCGCCCCGCTTTTTTATGCGCGCCGGGCCTGTTCGCCGCGCCAAGTTGCGCTAGGACCAAGAGCATGTCTGTGACGCCTCTGACCCCCGCTACCCTGACCCGTGAAACCCTCGCCAATGCGAAGCGGGTTGCCCTGCCAACACTGCCGGGACTGTTCCTGTTTGCGGTCGCGATGGGGGCGCAGAGCTGGTTTAACCGGCTGGCCGGGGAGGGCAGCTCGATGATGCTGCTCTGGATGTGTGTCAGCCTCGTCACTGTGTTTGTCGGCTGCTTCTGGTCGGCTGACATGTACCGCAAGCTCATGCCGGAGGCGGGTAAGCCAAATCTCTTCGTTGATGCAGGTCGGATGTTTCTCTCCAACCTCGCTGTCTACGGGCTTTTCTTCATTGTCGGTTTCCTGCTGACCCTGTTCTTTTCGATATTTGCGGGAATCCTGATCGGCACATCTGGGTTCGACCCCTCTGAGGGCGAAGCAGATGGCGAGGCGGTCTGGCAGTCGATCGAGGCGCTGTCGAACTCGGGCGGGGCAGTCGTGCTCTACCTCCTTCTGTTTATCGCAGCCGCGTCGCTAGTCTGGCTTGGTTTGAGGCTGTTTCTCTATGGCGCCGCAACGATCGGCGAGAACCGTGTCACGATCTTCCGCAGCTGGGCCTGGACAGCAGGGCATGTCTCACGGATTGCGCTGGTCTGGGTACTGCTTCAGCTGCTGCCGTGGATCCTGCTCACACTGGTGGCTTCGGGCGTGTTGCATCTCGCGGGCGTCGACACGGTGTTCTCCTTCGTAACGGCCGGGCAAGCGGATGCCGCGAGCGGGACGTCACCGCTGGTCGGCGCGGCCCTGAATGGTGTGGCGACACTCGTTCTGGCGCCGTTTTACTGGCTGGGTCACGGCCTTGCCGTCGCGCTCTTCCACCGGCTTGCTCCAAATAGAGTTGACGCTGATACTACTTTTGGATGATTATCGAAAAACGATAAGTTTGGAGTAAACCCTGCCGGATGGCTCATAGATTCAGTTTCGACAATGCCGTCCTGCATTTCGCCCGGTCTGATGGGCCGCGTGGATTCGTCTGGAAATACCTGCTCGCCTATCTGATGGGTGCGATTTGCCTGACGGCGCTGGGCTACACGCTGTTCCAGCCGCTATTCAGCATCTGGTTCGATATCCTGATCGAAGCGATGAGCGGCACCAGCGAGGCTGAAATCGAAGCGATCCTCGCGCGCCGGACCGTGGAGATTGTCGGATGGATCGTGTTTGGAACTCTCCTTATGCTGGGGCTGGGCGTTCTGTTCTGGGCTGTGTTCGAAGCCTCAGTTCAGAGGCGCCTGGTGCGGGATGAAGGGTTCAGGATAAAGGTTGGTGCGGATGAGATGCGTCTCATCCTGGTTGGGCTGATCTGGCTCGGCATCAGCATCGCCGCGCAAATTCTGAGCCTGCTCTTCGTCTCGGCCAGTACCGCATCGATCGTCTATGCGCTCGATAATCCGGCCGGTGGAGCGATTGCGGTTTTCGCCTCCATGTTTCTCGTCGCAGGTTTCTGGATATGGCTTACAGTGAGGCTGTCGCCTGCTTCGGCCATGACGATACGCGACCGGAAGTTCGTTTTCTTTGATGCCTGGAATGTGACCAAGGGGCGGTTCTGGACGCTGTTCCTGTCCTACCTCGTCCTGAACATCACGATCTCTGTCTTGTGGTTCATCGCTTATGCAGGCATCGGTTCAGGTATCGCCGCCGCCTTCATGGCGAATGTTACCCGGTTTGAAACGGCGATCGAGTCTGGCAATCCGCTCGCGGTCGTGTCCGCATTCCTGCAGATTGACATCCTTGCGCCAATCATTGGCGGATGGATGTTCTGGGTCGTGCTGCAGGGGCTGTTTTTCCTGATGTGGGCCGGTCCGGCGTCGCTGGCTGCGAAGACGGACCCGCGCGGCGGTGGCACCGCGCAGGCCCCTGACGTGTTCGCCTGATCTCTATTCGGCGGCCTGCTTTTCGCGAGCCTTTTTCCGCGAAACCTTGTTGCGGGCAGCGCGACGTTCATCCTGCCGGCGGAAGGTTTCGGCCAGGAAGCGGCCTGTCCAGCTGGCGTCGCTTGCGGCAACGTCTTCCGGTGTTCCGGTGATCACGACCTTGCCGCCGCCATCGCCGCCTTCCGGGCCGATATCGATGATGTGATCAGCCGTCTTGATGACATCGAGATTGTGCTCAATCACAACCACCGTATTGCCCGCATCGACCAGCTCATGCAGCACTTCGAGAAGCTTTCGGACATCCTCGAAGTGAAGGCCGGTGGTCGGCTCATCGAGAATATAAAGCGTTCGTCCCGTGGCCCGTTTCGACAGCTCCTTGGCAAGTTTGACGCGCTGCGCCTCACCGCCTGAAAGGGTCGTCGCCTGCTGGCCGACCTTGATATAGGACAGGCCAACGCGATTCAGCGTCTCCATCTTGGACTGGATGCTCGGCACGGCCGAGAAAAATCTCTCGGCTTCCTCGACCGTCATATCGAGCACGTCAGCGATGGATTTGCCCTTATAGGTCACTTCCAGCGTCTCGCGATTATAGCGTTTGCCGTCGCATGTTTCGCAGGTGACATAGACGTCCGGCAGGAAGTGCATCTCGATCTTGATGACACCGTCACCCTGGCAGGCTTCGCAGCGCCCGCCTTTCACATTGAAGGAGAAGCGACCGGGCGCGTAACCGCGCGCCTTCGCTTCCGGCAGGCCTGCATACCAATCGCGGATGGGGCCGAAAGCCCCGGTATAGGTCGCCGGGTTGGAACGCGGCGTGCGCCCGATCGGCGACTGGTCGATATCAATCACCTTGTCGAGATGGTTCAGGCCCTCAATGCTCTCATAAGGGGCCGGAGCATCCGATGCGCCGTTCAGCTTGCGGGCGAGCGCCTTGTAAAGCGTCTCAATGATGAGGGTGGACTTGCCGCCCCCCGAGACACCAGTCACTGTCGTGAACGTGCCCAGCGGCACGGTGGCGTCAACGTTTTTGAGGTTGTTGCCGGTCGCGCCCTTGATGGTCAGCGAGCGGGCTTTCTTCTTCAGCCGCCGCTTGGCCGGAATGGCGATTTCTTCCTTGCCGCTGAGATAGGCGCCGGTGAGACTGTCCTCATTGGCGATGATCTCTTCCGGTTTGCCTTCGGCGACCACTTCGCCGCCATGCACGCCGGCGCGCGGGCCCATGTCGATGACATGGTCAGCCGTCAGGATTGCGTCTTCATCATGCTCGACCACGAGAACGGAATTGCCGAGATCGCGCAGGCGTTTCAGCGTTTCGAGCAGGCGTTCATTGTCGCGCTGGTGGAGGCCGATGCTCGGCTCGTCGAGAACATAGAGAACGCCCTGAAGACCTGAACCGATCTGGCTGGCGAGACGGATGCGCTGGCTTTCACCGCCTGAAAGGGTGCCAGACGACCGCGACAGCGACAGGTATTCAAGGCCGACAGCATTCAGGAAGATCAGCCGGTCATTGATCTCTTTCAGGATGCGGGAAGCGATTTCCTTTTGCTGGTCTGTCAGGTCTTTCTCGACCGAGCCGAACCATTCGCCCGCTTCGCGGATCGAGAACTGCGAGGCGTCTGCGATGTCGTGATCGGCGATCTTTACCGCGAGTGCTTCAGCTTTCAGGCGCTTGCCGCCACAAGCCGGGCAGGGCGCAGCCGACATGAACTTGGTAATCTCATCACGCACCCACTGGCTGTCGGTCTCGCGATAGCGGCGGTTGAGGTTCGGAATGTCGCCTTCAAACGTCTTCTTCACTTCATAGCGGCGCAGGCCGTCATCATAGACGAACTGCACTTCTTCTTCGCCCGTGCCGTTGAGGATCACGCTGCGCACGGTGTCCGGTAGCTTGTTCCAGGCCGTGTCGAGATCGAAACCGTAATGGTCTGCGAGCGCCTGAAGCGTTTGCGTCTGGTAGGGCGACTGCCCCTTGGCCCATGGCGCAATTGCACCCTTGGCGAGTGTCAGGTCCTTGTCCGGCACGATCAGCTCGGGATCGACCTTCGATTGCTGGCCAAGGCCGTCACAAGTCGGACAGGCACCGAACGGGTTGTTGAAGGAAAACAGCC
>JAYZBJ010000247.1:0-3831 GCA_036338795.1 Pseudomonadota bacterium
TTTCGGCCTGCGAAATATTTCCCCATCCTCGAATGGGGGCGCGAATACCGGCGCGAAACGCTGGTCAACGACCTGATTGCGGCTGTGATCGTAACGATCATGCTCATTCCGCAATCGCTTGCTTATGCCATGCTGGCGGGATTGCCGCCCCAGATCGGTCTTTACGCGTCAATCTTGCCGCTTGTGGTCTACGCCCTGTTCGGAACCAGCCGCACGCTGGCCGTCGGCCCGGTCGCAATCCTGTCGCTGATGACGGCGGCAGCGGCTGGCAAGATCGCCGCGCAGGGCAGCGAAGCCTATATCCAGGCAGCCCTGATCCTGGCTTTTCTGTCCGGCGCAATCCTTCTGGTCATGGGCCTGTTTCGCATGGGCTTCCTGGCCAACTTCCTCAGCCACCCAGTTGTGTCCGGCTTCATCACAGCTTCGGGCATCATCATCGCTGCTTCGCAGCTGAAGCATATTCTCGGCGTCGACGCGGGCGGGCACAACCTATTCGAGATTGTTGTTGCGCTCGGCCGCGCTCTTGGTGAGACGAACATTCCGACACTCGCCATCGGCGGCGCCTCTCTGGTTTTCCTGTTTGGCTCCCGCAAGTACCTTAAGCCCGCGCTTCGCGGTCTCGGCCTGTCTGAGAAGTTCGCCGCCATCATCACGCGGACCGGCCCAGTCTTCGCCGTTGTGGCGAGCATTCTTGCTGTCGCAATGCTGCAGCTGGATGAGCACGGCGTGAAAATCCTCCGGGAAGTCCCGCGTGACCTGCCCGCCATCGGCCTGCCTGCCTTTGACCGCGAAATCTGGATGCAGCTTCTCGGATCAGCTGCGCTGATCAGCCTGATCGGGTTTGTCGAATCGGTTTCGGTTGCCCAGACACTCGCGGCAAAGCGCCGACAACGGGTCAGCCCGAACCAGGAATTGATCGGACTTGGCGCAGCCAGCATGGCAGCCGGCGTCTCCAGCGGCTATCCCGTTACGGGCGGTCTCGCACGCTCTGCGGTCAATTTCGATGCAGGCGCAGAAACACCGGCTGCAGGCGCATTCACCGCTATCGGTATCGCTCTAGCGACACTGTTTCTGACGCCGTATCTCTACTACTTGCCGCAGGCCGTCCTCGCCGCGACGATCATCGTCGCTGTGCTTTCGCTGGTAGACCTGAAAGCGATCAGTCAGGTCTGGTCATACTCTAAATCCGACTTTGCGGCGATGGCCGCGACGATTGTGGTGACCCTGTTCCTCGGCGTTGAACTGGGCGTGACAACGGGCGTCGCCCTTTCGCTCTTCCTGCATCTCTACAATACGAGCCGTCCGCACTTCGCTCTCGTTGGGCAGGTCCCCGGAACGCATCACTTCCGCAATGTGAACAGGCATAATGTGGTGATCTCTGACAAGGCGCTGATCATCAGGATCGACGAAAGCCTGTATTTCGCCAATGCACGCTTTCTGGAAGATACGGTCTACTGCGTGCTCAGTAACCGGCCGGACCTCGACCATCTCGTTTTGATGTGTCCGGCAGTGAACCATATTGATGCCAGTGGGTTGGAAAGCCTCGAAGCCATCAATCACCGACTGAAGGATGGCGGTGTGACGCTGCACCTGTCAGAGGTGAAAGGCCCAGTGATGGACCGGTTGAAGCGCTCACATTTCCTCGATGAGTTGAGCGGCCAAGTCTACCTCAACACCTATGATGCGATGGAAGAACTGGATTTTGAGTGCGTGCGGTCCGCCTTCCAGAAAGACGTGAAGACGACCACACCGGATGCGATCCCCTGCCCGTCTCTCGCGCTGGCAGGCCTAGAACGGATCTGATCGCGCTCAATCCTCAGCTGCCAAAGAAAAAACCCGCCGACAGCGTTCTGACGGCGGGTTTCGATTTCAGGTCGCCCTGGAATACTAGGCGTCGAGGCGCTCAATGATGATTGCCGGGGCCATACCGCCAGCGGCACACATGGTGACGAGGCCGTACTTGCCGCCGGAACGCTCAAGCTCGTCGAGCGCCGTGCCGATCAGGATCGAACCGGTTGCGCCGATCGGGTGGCCAAGAGCCATTGCGCCGCCGTTGATGTTCACTTTTTCACGATCGAGCTTCAGATCACGAATGAATTTCTCGGCAACTACGGAGAACGCTTCGTTGATCTCGTAGACGTCGATATCGGCAGTGGTCATGCCGGCTTTCTCGAGGACCTTTTTCGCCGCGGCTACCGGCGCGTTCAGCATCAGGGTCGGGCAATCACCCATGTTCGCCGTGGCGACGACGCGTGCACGCGGCTTCAGGCCATGCTTGTCGGCATAGTCCTTGGAGGTCACGAGGATCGCGGCTGCGCCGTCGACAACACCTGAGGAGTTACCGGCATGGTGAACGTGGTCGACCTTGCCTTTGATCTGAGGGTATTTCTTCTCGATCATGTTGCCATAGGTCGTGCCCTTGTCGTCGACAGGGATGTCCCAGAACATGTTGAAGACGGTCTTCAGGCCGGACAGGCTTTCCATCGTGGTGCCTGGACGCGGGAACTCGTCCTTGTCGAGAGCGAGCGAACCGTCACGGTTGTGAACCGGAACGACAGACTTGTCGAAACGGCCTTCGTCCATCGCGCGCTTTGCACGCTCCTGGCTGACCACGGCAAGCTGGTCGACCGCCTCACGGTCAATGCCTTCGAGAGTCGCGATCGCATCGGCGCAGCAGCCCTGCTGGGATTGCGGGTGCATCTCGCGAAGGTGAAGGTTGCCAGCGTCCATCATGGGCGGGTTTTTCGGATCAGCGGTCGCTGCCGTGTAGCTCATCATTTCGCAGCCGCCTGCAATCACGCAGTCTTCCATGCCGGACATGACCTGTGCCGCCGCGAGCGAAACCGAGGTAATACCTGAGCCGCAGAAACGGTCGAGCGTGACACCGGAAGCCTTCACGTCAAAACCTGCGTCCAGGGCAGCCATGCGGCCCATGTCGGCGCCTTGCGAGCCGCGCTGGGAGCTTGTGCCCCATATGATGTCGTCAACAGTCGCGGTGTCGAGCTTGTTGCGGTCGCGGATCGCGCCAAGCACCGTCGCACCAAGGTGCTGCGGGTGCAGGTGGGCGAGCGAACCCTTGCCGACCTTGCCAATGCCACGCGGCGTGCGAACCGCGTCGATAATATATGCTTCTGCCATGCTTTCCTCCCGAACAACGCATTCGTTTTGGCTGATGGCAGACAGCTAGGCGCCTTCCCTTCGGGCATGGCAATCTATGCCGTTGCGTCAAAGCCCGGCAGGGCAATCAGAGGCCGAGAACGTCCCGCATATTGTAAAGGCCGGCAGGCTGTCGAAGCGCCCAACGAGCCGCTGCCAGCGCACCATTGGCGAACACTGCACGGTCCAGTGCTGTATGCGCGAGGCTGACCACCTCCATATCGGAGCCGAACGTCACCTCGTGATCACCAATGACTCCGCCCGATCTGCGGACCGCAAAGCCAATCGTACCGGCTTCGCGCTTCGCGTCAGGTCCGTCGTAAGGGTCGCGCTTCAGTGTCTTTAGGTCACACCCACGGCCGGCGGCAGCCGCATCACCCAGCATCAGCGCAGTTCCGGACGGCGCGTCGACCTTCCGGCGGTGGTGGGTTTCGAGAACCTCGATATCCCAGTCTTCTCCAAGGCTCGCGGCAGCCCGGCGCGTCAGCTCGCATAACAGGTTCACGCCGAGAGAGAAGTTGCCAGCCTTTACGATAGCGATCTCGTCAGCGATTTCAGCAATGTCGGTTTCCTCGCCACCGTCAAAACCCGTTGTCCCGATCACGGCGGCACGCACGCCAACGGTTTTCAGGCGCGGCAGGGCGACAAGCGTCGCCTTGGGCGCGGTAAAATCAA
>JAYZBJ010000248.1:0-4571 GCA_036338795.1 Pseudomonadota bacterium
CATCGCGATTTCGCCCGATGCGTCGATCGCGATGAGGCCGCCATCACCCCCCAGCCGGGCAACCTCATCAAGACTTGCCTTTGCCGCCGCAGCCAGAGGTGTGTCGGCGTAAGCGATCCGGGCGTCGACATCTTTCGCCACGCCGGCAAGAATGAAATACTCGCCCAGTCCCGTGCACGAGACCGCAACAGTTCGGCTGGCGAATGTTCCGGCACCAATGAGAGGCGTATCCCCTACCCGGCCAGCCGCCTTGCCGAACAGGCCGCCTGTCGATGTGGCTGCAGCAAGCCGCCCCTGCCTGTCCAGCGCAACGGCGCCGACGGTGCCGTGCGAAAGTTCATCAGCCCGTGACTCCTCCGCAGAAACGCCGACAGGCAGTCGATACCAGGCCTGTTCATCCTCAACGTGCGGCAAGGCTTGCGCCTCGCAGAACGCGTCAGCTCCGTCGCCCACGAACATGATGTAGGGGGATCGCTCCATGACTGCCCTCGCTGCCTGGACCGGTGAACGGGCACGCGACACAGAAGCAACCGCGCCCGCTTTCGGCCCGTCACCGTCCATGATCGCAGCGTCCAGTTCATACCGACCAGATTTTGACGGGGCAGCCCCACGTCCTGCAACGTACAGCCCCGACCGCTCAAGCTCTGCTACCATGCATTCAACCGTCTCGACCGCTGACGCGCCGCTGGCCATCATCGTCTCGCCCTGCGCGATGAGCTGGGTCAGATGCGCCTCCACTTCTGTGTAGTCGCGATCAGGTTTGACGCCTGCGCCGCCGTGGATTGCAAGCGCGAAACGGGAGGGATTACTCATTCCAAGTCCTCAAGGGTTAGGCTGACAGGCCGGATATCCAGCCGGATATTTGCGATCGTGTATGCAGCTATGCCGCGGTCATCCCGGCCCCAGTAGCCCTGGCTCTGGTCGAGCTGCGTAAAAGAGAATGAGAGGCCGGTTTGCTCGCCGCGGCCTGCCGGGAAGGTTAGCCGCTCGATGAAGGTCGCGGCCGAATTGTCCACGAGCCCCTCGCCCAGCGCTTCTGAGAGTCCGGCCGCCGGGACGGCCATCCCAAACCCGGAAATGGCCGCTGCCTCCACATACTCTCTACCGACCGTAGACTTGCGCCACTCCGCTGGAGAGATGCGACGGGTTTTCGTGTCATAGCTGTCTCCACGCGCGAGCATGTGCAGCAGAAGACCTTCCGCTCTGAGTGCTCCGTTTTCAGCTCGTTGGGCAACCGCAGCGCGCGCATCAATGATGGTGACATGGCCTTCCCCCATCACGTCGATGACGCCCGCCGACGAGACGACCATCGCTGTATTTTCGTCGACACCGAAGCCGATCCGCATTGAACGGTCATTCTGGTCGAGGATGGCCGTAATCAACCGCCCTTCTCGGGCGCGTTCGCCGAAATGCTGGTCCACAATCCCGTCGCGGAAGAAGCCAAGTCCGGCGCCGATCTGCAGCGCGCCCTTACTCGGATCCTCTTCACCCAGAAGTGCCGGAAGACTGTCACCTCCTCGAAGCATGGGATGGCTCATGATTGCCGCGCCTGCACTTGTACCGCCTATTGCGGCGCCAGCCGCGCAGCTAGCGTCCGTCAGCTCCAGCAATTGGGCCGGATTGTCCCGCGTACCGAACAATTTGGCGATTCTGGCCTGGTCTCCTCCGGTGAACCAGATCGCGGCTGCGCCCTCGAGCGCTTCCCGAACGCTTGGCGATGTCACATTCGCCGCCCATTCGGACTCATCGGTCTCGGGCGTGTCAGGGTCATCCTCCACGGCCAGCGGCAGGCCCGCAATTCTCGATGGCGGCCAACCATATTTGATCAGTGTTTCGGTCACTGACTGGGTTGAGCCTGCCGGATAACCGGATGCAGCCGGAATGATCACGATATTCCCCTCCGGGCGAGCGCCATCGATGAAAGCTTTCCAGACACTCTCGGTCTCCGGCGCCAACGCGCCGCCGGCTATGACGAGCCGACACCCTTCCCCATTGGCAGGCAGGCTATCGGCGTGCGCACTGCACGCCATCAGCGAGACACACACGCCAACCAGACTCGCAAATTTCGGCAGGTGATCACGCATAGCCCACTCCTACAGCCAGAAGCATGACCGCGATGGCCATGACAAAAAGAAGAACAAGGAACTTCCAGATAAAGCTCACCCAGCTTGCCCAACTGACCCGGGCAGCGGTGAGACAGCCGAGCAGCGCCGCAGATGCTGGGCAGACGAGATTTGTCAGCCCGTCACCAAACTGGAATGCCAGCACCGCAGTCTGGCGGCTGACGCCGTTCAGGTCTGCCAATGGAGCCATCAGGGGCATGGTCAGCGCCGCCTGTCCCGAACCGCTCACCACGAACAGGTTGATGACGCTTTGAATAACCAGCATTGCAACAGCCGAAAGGCTTTCGCCCAGCCCCGCTGTCGCTGAAGCAATAGCCGCCAATGCCGAGTTCAGCACGCTGAATTCTCCGGCGCTGTCACCGCCCAGGAGAATCACAATGCCCTTTGCGAAACCAACCACCAGCGCGGCTGGCACCAGTTGCATGGCCCCGTTCTGGAACGCGCGTGCGGAGGCGTTGAAGTCCATGGTGCCAAGACTGAACAGGCGGGCGATCAGCGCACACACGATACCGATCGTCAGGAACTGTGCAGAAATTTCCGGGAAATAGTATTGGTGCATACTGACGCCCCAGGCGATCCAGACCACGCCCGCCAGAACCGCGAGCAGGATCAAGGCATGACCGAAGCCAAACGCCCCGGCAGGCGATGAGCTGTCCCGGCCCTCTCGAAAGAAGTGGTCGCTTTCAAATGACGGCGACCTGTCTGGCCTGCGGCGGATCCGGCTCGCATGGTGCCAGCAGAAGGCGGCGCCTATCCCTGTGAAAAAGACCCAGCTTGCGATCCGCAAGCCTGCCCCCGACATCGCCGGCACATCGGCTATCCCCTGCGCCACAACGACAGAAAACGGGTTCATCCAAGAGGTCGCGAACCCGACTTGCGTCCCAACATAGACCGCAATCAGAGCCGTTATCGCGTCATAACCGGCACGCACCATCGCCGGGGCAAGGATCATGACGAATACGATCGCTTCCTCGCTCATGCCGAAAATTGCGCCGCCCAGAGAGAACAGGACAAAAAGGAGCGGGGGCAACCAGTCAGCCTTGCCTTCGCGTCCCTTCATCAGTGCACGAAGACCGGCCTCCATGGCACCTGTCTGCATGATGATGCCAAACGCGCCACCAACGATCAGAAGAAACGCCATCAGGCCGACCGTGGCCGAATACGGCCCTCCTGAAACAAGCCCGTCGAAGAGCAGGTTCAGGAAGCCGGTATTCTCACCACCGCTCGCGAAAAGCATGGCTGGATTAATGGCTCCAGCCTCGAATGTTTCCAGCGAGAGGTTGCCATCGGCATCAGGCACAAAACGGCCTTCGGGCACAACCCAGGTTGCCGCCCACGCCAGCATCGCGATGCAGACAAGGATCAGGAGCGTGTCCGGCATCCTAGTCTGCCCGGAGGGGGTCGCTGCTTTCTGCAGCTCCTGCTCAGAGGAGGTTTTCATATCCGGTTCCCGTCCGAGATTGCCCGGCCCCTGCGATGTCTCCCGCTAGAATGCATGGTTGATGCGCAAGGTGATGAAACGGCCGAGGCTGTCATGATTGTAGAAGTCGACATTCGCACTCGTTCCGAGCGCGAGCGGCGGTTCTTCGTCAAACAGGTTGTCGACCGAGAGCTGGATGAAGGAATTTTCCGCATAGTCGTATGACACGGAAAAATCGAAAACCGTCCAGTCGTCCACATCCACTTCTGCATCAGCCGGTAGGCCGATCACCTGGAGAATACGCGGCGTGGGATCATCGCGGTAGCTCGACGTGAACTTCGCACCGAGCGATGTACGCCAGTTGCCAGATCTCCAGCGAATACGCGCATTGGCCAACAGTTCGGGATAGGTAAATTCGCCCGCCTCATCGACGATGGGGGCGTTGTCGGAAGCCTTGCGCTTGAACTCAAGCAGGTAGGTCGCATCCGCCAGGAAGGAGAGCGTGCCAGCGCCGATATCCACATACTGAGTGTAGGAAAGGTCGAGTCCGGAGGTTTCCTGGTAGCCAAGATTGGTCAGCGCGAAGTGGGCGTCGGTGACGAACCCGTTGGTCAGTTCAACACCCGGCGTTCCTGTCGCTAGGCTTCCGGTTGCAGTATCCACGACGGAGAATTCGCCATTCAGAGCCCGCCTGATGAAGTCATCTTCATCTACACCGACAAGATCCTCATGGCGGATGTTGTAATAATCGAGCGTCATGCGGATGTCGCTGGTCGGCTCGAAGATCATGCCGACATTGTAGCTCTCAGCCTCTTCGGCCCGCAGGTCCATTCGTCCGACCTCTTCAGACAGGAGCGCCTGTCCGCTGAGCGTCGGATCGCCATTACACGCCTCAGGCGTCGCAACACAGTCCACGCGATAGCTGGTGAGGCGTACGCCTGCACCGATCTGCGCGAGTGACGGCGCTCTGAAGGATGTCGACCAGGCGCCCCTGAAAATCAGCGGATCAACCGGTTGCCACCGCACCG
>JAYZBJ010000249.1:0-23530 GCA_036338795.1 Pseudomonadota bacterium
AACCCGCTTCAGCGTCTGGCGCAGTTTCGTCAGCCCGGACGAACCGGCGTTGACGGTCACGCACCGCCTGTCATCTGCGGCCTGCGGCACGCGTTTCGAGAAGGGCAAGCCCCAGCTCATCATCGCCTACCGCTCAGACGATGGCACCCTCCACACCGATTCCTGCACCAACATCTCCTATACAAACGACGGCAAGAACCTGCTCGACGCACTCGACGCGGCGTATCCGAAGGATTGGTGGTGGTGAATTCCGCTTCATCCTTCGACAGGCTCAGGATGAGGTTGCGTGCGGGAGGAAGCGAGGGAACAGAGTTTGTGGACTCTTAGGCCGCTCAGTTTCCAATCCATTCTAGTCAAGCCGCAAACCCGTGGAATTTACGGTGCCAGTCCAGAAATGAGCCATGCGGGTGGTGGGCTTGTTCTTGCGGCCTGATAAGTCGGCCAGATTGGTTGATGATCCGCTTGATACTTTCGCGATCATTTACTTTGGAAGAGATCAGAATTTCGTCATTCGATCCAACGCTAACGAGTCCTCTATCGAACATCCAATGGACTGTACCTGACAATGCGAGACCATTGTTAACTACGTCTCTCCCATCATGTTCTACTGGGATAATGTGAGCGGCCTCTACTTCCGCCCTGCCACCTCCGTTTGTGAAGTCCCAACCAGTTATGGCACAGCGCTTCCTGTAAGCTCGCAGAACAGCTAAACGGAAGCGACGATCTCTCACCTTCTTGTTCGTGAGTGAAGCAATTGTTTGACGATCGTGATCGAACAAGAACGGTGTTTTCTCGTCGTGAAAGCCAGGTTTCCCAAGCTCTGATTGTCCGTCCCAGCGAGGTAGCTCCTCAGATTCTAGTCTGGTCGCGTGAGCGATAATCTCGTCAAAAGTCTCATCGGTAATGTGGCGCACTGCCTGTAGCGCTACACCTGTGTTAACACGTCCTTCTTTGCCGTGCAGTGCAGGCTCAAGAAAACGACCATCAATCATGCGTGGCACACTGATAGCAAAGTCCTGAACCATCGACCGCTCTAAGCTGACATAGAAGTGGTCCGCTCGATTTGGATCTTGTGTGATCGCGACAAGTCGAGCCGCGCTCCTATATGCGCCTCGCTCGTCTATTGGTGCCCCCGTGTCTTTCACCGGTGTGAAGAATACTACCCAATCGCCGATACTTTCTCGAACTCGCCGAAGATACTTTTTGGGAAAGTGGTAGTGTTTCCCAGGACTGTCGTCGTAGATTGAATTTGTGCCCTGGACGAACACCGCCTTTACCATCTGCTGCCCCCTAAATGAGTCTGTGCACGGACTTTGTGACAGATGAGATAACGCTCATAAACCAACCAAAAGTTGCAAGTTGATCGTGTCCTGAAACGCGACTCGCCCAATTCTGAAGGCGTACTCTTACTTGCAGCCTAAACTTGGAGAAGATCACGCGTGCATCCAGCGCCCGCCTTTTCCCCCAAACTTCCGCCTCTTGCGTATTCCGTGGTCCTCTCTGCGCCATGACCCGCGACTGGATCATCGCTGTCCTGAAAAGCCTGCCCGTCTGGTGCTGGCCGGTTTTCCTGTGGGATGTGGCGCGGGTGAAGGCCTGGTGGGCGAGTTTGCCGATTGGGGCGGACACGCTGCTCACCGTGGGCGTCACGCGGCACGGCCGGGTCATTGTTACCAACCTTGTCGAGGGAGCAAGGCCGTCGCTCACCGATGGCGCGCAAGCCCATCGACAGGTCGAGGATATGGATCTTGACCGGATCGCCCGCGCCTTCGCGGCGTTCTGCCGGGCGGCTGGCAAACCAGAACGCCACCAGACTGCCACCGGAACGTGGCTGGACGGCTTTTCGCCGCTCATCACGCCTGCCGGTCTCGACCCCGGCTAGCGCGCGAACATCCCGGACTGAATTTGATTTCTTGCCGCTGGCCGAAGGGCTTTTGCGGCCGCTGGTGCTGGCTAGTTGAAGCCGCGCAGGAAATTGGCCGCGTTTTCCAGATGCTTGTCGCGCTTGGCCTTGTCCATCTTCTCGACCATGGAGACCATCATCGCCCAGCGCGGATTGCCCGATAGCTGCTCGCGGTTCTTCCAGATCCAGCGCCAGTAAAGCCCGTCCCATGCGTCGCACCAGTCGCCCTTGGCGTGGTTGCTCATCTTGCGGATGTAGGAGGAGCCGGAGAAGTAGGGCTTGGTCGTGATCCGCCCGCCATCGGCATTCTGGCTCATCGCATAGGCATTCGGCACCATCACCCAGTCATAGCTGTCGGCGAACATTTCCATGAACCAGCGATAGACGTCATCAGGGTTCGTCTCGGTGACGAACATGAACCCGCCAAGCACCATCAGCCGCTCGATATGGTGGCAGTAGCCCGTCTTGAGGACGCGCCGGATCGTGTCGTCAATCGGCGGGATGCCGGTCTCCCCGGTCCAGAAGGACGGGGGCAGGGGGCGGGTGTGGCCCCAGTGATTGGTGGTCCGCATGTCGACGCCGATATCCTCATAGGTGGCGCGCATGAATTCCCGCCAGCCAATGACCTGCCGGATGAACCCCTCGGCTGAGTTCATCGGGATGTCCTTCGTCTCGATGAAGGCCTTCGCGGCATCCAGAACCAGCTGAGGCGTCAGCAGGCCGATATTGAGCATTGGCGTGATCGCGCTGTGCCAGAGCAGCACCTCCCCATCAAGGATTGCATCCTCATAGGGGCCGAACCGCTCGAACCGCTCTGCCAGGAATTGGCCGAGCCAGCTCTCGGCTGCTTCGTGGCTGGTCGGCCACCAGAGGTCATCGAGGGAGCCGTAATTGTCTGGATAGTCTTCAAGGATGGAGCGGCGGGCCTCCTCTTCGATCTCGTCCGGCTCGATCGGGCGGAGCTGCGGCACCTCGCCCTGCAGGGATTTGGGGACCTTCTTGCGATTGTCCTCGTCGAAGCTCCACTGGCCCCCGGCTGGCTGGTCGCCATCCATCAGTACATCGAAGTGGCGGCGCTGGCGCTTGTAGAACTCGGCCTGGAACCAGGACTTGTGATCCTCACGCCAGGCCCGGTTCTCGCCAGTTGTGTTCAGGAAGAGCGGCGTGGTGGTCAGGGTCAGCTCGATGCCCTGCTCGTCGCAATAGCTTCTGAGGCGCTTGTCGAGGATGAAGTCGACCGGGTCTGCGGCAACGATCTCGCTGACCCCCTCATCAGCGAGGCGTGAAATGGTCGGGCCGAGCAGGGCCTCGCCGGGGATATGGCGGACAAGCTCAGCCTCTGGCTTGAGCGGCTCCAGCCGCTTTATGTAACGCGTCATCGACGCGCGGTGCAGCCATAGTTTCTGCTTGTGAAACCGCATCGGGTACTGGCGATCACCGAAGAACAGATTGTCCTCGATCAGGACGATCCGGTCAGGTCGCTTGTCGAGGCCGGGGTGGTGGGCGAAGAGCTGGTGCGGGAAGATGAGGAGCGCTTTGGTCATGCCAGCGACAAGCTAGGGCGTAACGCCCACAGGCAAAGGCTGCAAAACCGCTTCCTTGCCATTGCCGCCACCCCCGAGTCCCTGCCATTATCCCGCGCCATGAGCGACGAGTCCCTGAACGAGCCGGAAGCAGAGCGCGATGACGCCACCTTCTCCATGTTTGGAGAAGAGGAAATGGGCGCAGACGCTGCTGATGCCCCCTATCAGGTGCTCGCGAGGAAATACCGCCCAAAGCTCTTCTCGGACCTGATCGGACAGGAGGCGATGGTGCGCACGCTGCGCAATGCGTTCGAGATGGACCGTATCGCCCATGCCTTCATGCTGACGGGCGTACGCGGCGTCGGCAAGACGACGACCGCGCGTCTGCTTGCGCGGGCGTTCAACTATCAGAGCGATGACCATGACGGCCCAAGCCTGAAACTCGAACCGCCCGGTGAACACTGCAAGGCGATCATGGAGAGCCGGCACCCGGATGTGCTTGAGCTCGATGCGGCGTCCCGGACCGGGGTTGCCGACATGCGCGAGCTTCTGGACGGCGTGCGCTACTCGCCGCAGGCCGCGCGCTACAAGGTCTACATCATCGACGAAGTGCACATGCTCTCCACGGCGAGCTTCAATGCGTTGCTGAAAACGCTCGAGGAACCGCCGCCGCATGTGAAGTTCATCTTTGCGACGACGGAAATCCGCAAGGTGCCGATCACGGTCCTGTCGCGTTGCCAGCGATTTGACCTGAAGCGTCTCGATACAGGGGACCTTGCTGCGCATCTCGGGAAGATCGCTGCGCGGGAAGGCGCCAGGATTTCAGAGGAGGGGATCACCCTGATTGCGCGCGCCGCTGAAGGCTCAGTGCGCGACGGGCTATCGATCCTCGACCAGGCCATCGTGCAGGGGCTGGATGGCGGCGAGATTTCCGGAGAGGCTGTGCGCGATATGCTCGGCCTGGGTGACCGCCTGCGCCTGCTTGATGCATTCGAGTACGCCGTCGCGGGCAAGGCACAGGAAGCGGTCAGCGAAATCACCGATCAGGTGCAGATTGGCGCAGATCCGCTGGTGCTGATGAAGGACCTGCTTGAGATTGCCGCGGATGTCGCGACCATTCAGGCAATGGGTGATAACTACACCCTGCCTGGACCTGCTGACTGGACCAGCCGGACGCGCACCATTGCCGGGAGCGTTACCCCCGCGCAGGCGCAACGCAACTGGCAAATCCTTCTGTCCGGCTACCGTGATACACAAAGTGCGCCGGAAGCAGACGTCGCCCTCCGCATGGTGATTTTGAGACTGGTCGCGGCTGCCAACCTGCCATCGCCTGAAGACGCAGCGCGGATGATCGCGGAAGGCGGAGGCGGCGGCAGCAGTGCCAGGGGCAAGGGTGGCAAGTCCGATCCCAATGTTGTGCCTGTCGGTGGCGGTGGTACTGGCCAGCTTTCGAAGTTTGAAGACGTGCTCGACCTGCTGGAAAAGGAACGCCAGCCAACGCTGTGGGGCGAAGCAAAGGCCTATATTCGCCCGGCTGTGTTCTCCGACGGCACGATCAGTTGTGACCTGAAGGACGGTGCGCCAGTCGATCTGTTGCGCCGGTTGACGGATTTTCTCGAAATCTCGACGGGCCGCGTTTGGGACGTCCAGAAATCGCGAACAAGCCGCGAGACCGTCAAGGAGCGGGAAGACCGTATCAAGTCGGAGCGCATCGAAGCTGTAAAAACCGATCCGGACGTGAAAGCTGCGCTGGAAGCCATTCCGGGTGCTGAAATAGTGGACGTGATTGACCCACAGCCACTTGAAGCGCCACTGCGTGAGGACAATGTCGTGCCCTTGCGAGTTGCCAACCAGTCGAAAGGGTAGACGGTCGCCATGAAAGACCTCGGAAAGATCATGCAGCAGGCTCAGCAGATGCAGGCCAAGATGCAGGAAGCTCAGGAAAAGATCGAGAATATTGAGGCCGAGGGCGTAGCCGGCGCCGGCCTCGTCAAGGTTCGCCTCAAGGGCAAGGGTGACTTGGTCGGCGTGACCATTGATCCGTCCCTGATGGGTGATGAAGCGGAAATCGTCGAAGACCTGATCAAGGCTGCGCACTCTGATGCGAAGAAGCGCCTCGATGAGGAAATGGAAAAGGCGATGAAAGAAGCTACGTCCGGCTTCGGTGGCATGCTGCCTGGCTTCAAGATGCCGTTCTAGGCATCGGGACACTGACCGAATGAGCCAGAAGAGCGCCGGCCCGGAAATCCTGAAAATGATCGACTTGATCGCGAAGCTGCCCGGACTCGGGCCGCGATCGGCTCGCCGTGCGGCGCTACATCTGCTCAAGCGAAAGGATCAGTTGCTATTGCCGCTGGCCGACGCTTTGGCCGAAGCGGGATCGCGCATCGAGCGATGCCGCACGTGCGGTAACTTCGATACGCTCCAGCCGTGTGCCGTTTGCCAGTCCGACGGTCGTGACGACAGCGTGATCTGTGTCGTTGAGGACGTGCCGGACCTTTGGGCACTTGAGCGGGCGAGCGCGTTTCGCGGCCGGTATCATGTGCTTGGCGGCGTGCTGTCGCCGTTGGACGGTGTCGAACCGGATGACCTCACCATCGGGATGCTGACCGACCGGCTGAAAAGCGGCGAGGTACGGGAAGTCATCTTCGCACTTTCCGCGACGCTCGATGGCCAGATTACCGTCGACTATGTCCGCGACCAGATCGAGGAGCTTGGTCTCGACGTCCAGATCACGAGACTCGCGCAAGGCGTGCCGCATGGCGGCGAGCTGGACCATCTCGATGAAGGCACGCTCGCCGCGGCAATGCGGTCACGTCGTTAGTAAATCCTATTCGACGGCACGTTCCTTCGCCCGCTTCCAGGCATCACGTTCCATGTTACGGTCGAAATACGATTTGAGATTCTTGTACGGGCCAAGTTCGCCCAACCGTTCTGCCATGCTGGCGACGTAGCTGATGCCGATATCCGGTGCCTGGAACTTGTCACCCAGGATATATGGCATTTGACCGAGGCGTTCATCCAGCAGGCCGAGATGAAGAGGCACCTCGCCCGCGGCGAATGCGCTGAACACCGCTGAGGGATTGTCGCCTTCGCGGGCAAGTAGCATCTTCAGGAATAGCGGCAGGAAGGCCGAACCTTCGGGATAGTGCAGCCAGCGCTGGTATTCTGCCCACGCTTTCCAGTCGATGCGCGGCGGGGCCAGCTTGTGGTCGGTGTCGTACCGATCAACCAGGTAGGAAGCGATCGCACCCGACTCCGTCAGTAGGATGTCGCCATCCTCGATCGTTGGCGACTTGCCGAGCGGGGTCGCGGACTTGATGTCTTCCTGAGACCGAAATGTCTCGGGATTGCGATGATAAACCTTGAGCTCGTAGTCGAGGCCGAGTTCTTCCAGCAGCCACACCGTGAAGATGGAGCGGCCGATACGAAGGTGATGCAGTAGGATCATGTCTATTCCGGTTTGTTGACTGAGTAGATGACGCCATCCGCATTGGCAGTGGCAACGTAGAGCGTTCCGTCCGGGCCAAGCGTGATCTCGCGAAATGGGATTTTGAGATCGGCCAGAAGGTCTTCGGTGCCCAAGGCCTCACCGGCTTCATCGAGATCGATGCGCACCAGCTTCTGGCCTTTGGGGCCGTTCATCGCGGCAACAATCAGGTCACCCCGCCAGTCCGGCCACTGGTCACTGTTTACCAGCACCATGCCTGACGGCGCGATGGACGGGACCCACTTGACAACAGGTTGCTCCATGCCGGGCGCTTCGGTTTCCTCGGTGATGACCGTGCCATCATAGTTCACGCCATAGGTGATCTCCGGCCAACCATAATTGTTGCCAGCTTCGACCCGGTTGAGCTCGTCCCCTCCCTTGGGGCCATGCTCGTGCGCCCAGAGGATATCGCGGCTTTCATCATAAACGAGGCCCTGCGTGTTGCGGTGCCCATATGACCAGACGGCCGGCGCGCCTTCGTTGCCGTCACTGTAAGGATTGTCTTCTGGTACGGACCCGTCGGAATTGATCCGCGCAATCGCTCCGTGGAAGTTCATCGGGTTCTGGGCTTCGTCCATATAGCGAAAGCCATCGCCGAGCGTTACGATCAAGGTCCCGTCCGGCAGGAACGCAAGGCGTCCGCCGAAATGGTAGGAGGTCTCGCGCGGTGTGCCCGCAAAGATTTCCTGGACATCGGTCAGCTCGGTCGCATCTTCCGAAAGCACACCCTTGATCACGGCGGTCGTGTTCTCCGACGAGGTGCCTTTCGCGTACGCGAGATAGAGCGTGCGATTTGAGTCGAAGCCAGGGTCGAGCGCCATTCCGAAGTAGCCGCCTTGCCCCTCAACGAGCGCTTCTGGTGCCCCTGACACAGGTGCTTCGTCCAGCACACCATCGCGCACAACGCGGATGCTTCCGCCGCGCTCTGATACGAGCATTTCGCCGCTCGGCAGGAACAACATGTCCCACGGAAAGTCGAGGCCATTGGCGACCGGGGTCAGGACAAAGCCGCCCTTCGAGGTAAGCGTGCCCTCGGTTTCAGCGTCTCCAGGGACTGTGTCGGCGGTCGGCGTGTCGCTGTCGCGTTCACCAGTCGACCCTGTGTCGGCGCCTGAGCAGGCCATGACAAGCAACAGCGCGGTGGCGATGGAAAGTGAAGTCTTCATTTTCGTGATCCTGATCGGGCTTGTCACGACTGTAGACCAGACGCTGCGTGAGGCAAACGCGTCGACCACGCAAAAAAATGGGCGGCCTCGTGGAGGCCGCCCAGCCCTTTCAGGGGGCATGTGTCAGATTACCAGCGCTTGCGCACAGAGATGCCGTACAAGGCCGGATCCTGAATGAAGGCGTTGGAATAGAGGCCGGAAGAGTCATCGGTCAGATAGCGACCGGTGATAACTTCCTCATCGGTTACGTTCTTGCCGAAGATCTCGACCTCAAGGCCATTTGCGTCGTTGATGAACTGAAGCGACAGGTTGAGGTTGGTGTTGCTGTCCAGTTCGTCACCAGCGGTGTTCCACACGCGGCTGAAGCTATCGCCGGAGTAGTAGTAGTCACCCCGGAGACGCATCGCCCAGTCGCCAAACAGGCTGTCCCATGTGTATTCGGCACCGATGCTGAGCGTGGTGTCCGGTGCGCCCGGAATGGAGTTGCCGTCGATGTCCTTGGCTTCACCGTCGAACGGCGTCAGGCCGCCGACTGTTTGCGTGTCGCCGTTGGAGTCGACATAGGTCACTGATCCCACGCCGAACGCAGCTTCCTGACCAGCAAAGGCGCCGGTGCAAAGGCCACCCGTCGAACCCGGTGGCAATGCGCCAGCCAGGAAGGCGCCGAGCACCGTGGCGTAGCCTTCAGCCGACACCACGCAGTTCGCGTAAGATGACGGGTTCTTCAGGACGACAAGATCGTCCCGGCCGTTGGCACGATCGAGGACGTCGACTGCGAAGGTGTCCTGGATCTCCGTATCGAGAAGGCCGAGGTTGGCGTTGACCACGAAGGTGGAAACCGGGTTCCAGATGGTTTCGAGTTCGAAGCCCTGAAGCTTGGCGTCGATGTTGAAGTTCGCAGATGTCCGGTTGATGATCTGCGTGATCTGGTAACCTTCATAGTCGTAATAGAAGCCGGTGGCGTTCAATTGAAGCGCGCCATTGGCCAATGTGTTCTTCGTGCCAAGTTCGTAGGAGTTGATGAACTCCGGATCGAAGAACTGATCGAACAGGTTTGCACCTGCCGGCTGTGGCGGGTTGATGCCGCCGCCTTTATAGCCGCGCGAGTAGAAGGCGTAGATCAGCGTGTCCTCGGTGAAGTCGAGATCTGGCGCCCAGTCGAGACCGATCCGGCCCGTCGTTTCCTGGAAGGAGACATTGTAGGAGCCGTCACCGGCTTCATCCGGCGAGTTGCCCGGGATAGGGGTAGGCGCGAGCGGATCAGCGCCCGGTGCCTGCGGTGTGAACAGGAAGGTCGGGATGTTGTCCTGAGACTTCTCGTCATCGGTATAACGCAGGCCGACGGTGAGCTGCAGCTCGTCGGTCAGGTCGAAATAGCCTTCACCGAAGACAGCGAAGCTTTCGAGCGCGTATGGTGACAGCGAACGGAAGTAGTTACCGCCATCACCGGTCAGCGTGCCGTTGAACAGGCCGTTGAAATCCGAGCTGCCCGAATCCAGCGGGACCTGGCCGCCGAAAATGCCGCCGCCAATCGCATTGTTGAGCTGGGTAAGCGCTGTCAGCGTGTTCGAGAACACATAATAGCCCGCATTGGGATCGCGCGGGTCAATGGCTTCGAAGTCCACCGAAATGGCGCCGAGATTGAAGTTGAACGGACCATCGAAATCTGACTGGAGGCGAAGTTCGTGCGTGGTCTGTTCGCTCGCGCCGCCCGAAAGGTCAAACGTACGGAACGTGTTCGATTGTCCAAGCTCAGGGTCTGAGACGACTCCGCCCGGGAACAGGGCCTGATACACCGGTGCGAGCGCCGGGTTGCCCAGTGGCACGCCGTTCTCGTTGAAGGAGATGTTCGGTGCGATCTTGTTATAGTCTTCGACTGACCGAGACGAGGTCTCGCTGTAGCTACCGAGATAGGTCAGCATCAAGGCGTCGGTTAGGTCGAACTCTGCTTTCCAGGTGTAGAGATCCTGGTCTGCGAAGTATTGCGGATCGAAAGCGGACTCGATCGTGCGCAAATCGGCAATGGCCGGTTCGGTGAAAGCATCACCATTCAGCAGGCCTGCTGTAATGCCGAGACCGCCGCCGAGCGTCGCTGCGGAGTTTACGCGGCCCTTGGATTGTTCAAGCCGTGTGTCCTGACAGCCGAGGGACGTGTAGAAGACGTCAGGAACGCCGATATTGATGCCCTGGAAACTCGTCGTGAAAGGGTCCTTGTCGCAGAACTGCTTGCCCGAACGCAGGCGCGAGTCATCCTCTTCGAAATGCTCATATGAGAGCCAGCCACGCAGGCGGTCGGTTGGCTCGAAGGCGAGCGTTGCGCGGATGCCGTAAAGGTCGCGGTCATCGACGTCATTGCCGGTGATGATGTTATCGACATAGCCGTCGCGCTGGAGGAGTGAGCCTGCGACGCGCAGTGCCGCGATTTCACCAAGCGGCAGATTGACCATCCCCTTGGCCTTGAACGTATTGTGATTGCCGTAGGTCAGCTTCACGTCGGCCTGGAATTCTTCAAGCACTGGCTTGGCCGTAATGACGTTGATCACGCCGCCGGTTGCGTTGCGACCGTACAGCGTGCCCTGTGGGCCGCGCAGGGTCTCGACGCGCTCGACATCGAAGAACTCCGCTTCGAAGAGGCGGTTTGCCGTGAGCGGAACATCGTTCTGGTGAACGCCGACGCCTGCATCGCCAGACTGGGCCACGAGGTCAGCGCCGATACCGCGAATCTTGAAGTTGTAGCCCGTGAAGTTGCCCTTGGTGAAGGACACGTTGGGGATCGACCGTTTCAGGTCAGGACCACCTGCTAGCTGCAATTTTTCGAGCGCTTCCTCATCGAAGGCCGAAACCGCGATCGGAACATCCTGGATCGACTCTTCGGTCTTCTGGGTGGTGACCAGAACCGTGCCAAGCGTGCGGCGATCATCATCCCCGTCCTGCGCGAGAGCGACGGGTGTCGCCCAGCTCATTGCCACCGCTGATGCACCCGCGAGCATCAGATACTTTTGTGGTATTTTTTGAGTCATCATCTCTCCTCCCAGTCGAGCTATTGTGTTTATCTGAGCTCGATTATTTGCGTTTCCTCACGGGCCTCCCTGTTCTCTGCGGGAGTGCCTCACCTGTTATGACAGCGACAGGCGCGACATTTTGTCAACTGCTTCGTGAACTTTGTCCGAGTTGCTTGAAAAACGTGCTTTTTAGGTGACGCATACATGACGTTACGGAAGCTTTTACTTGGTGAAAGGGGTTGGCTCTGCTAACTGCGCGCGCATGACGAAACCCACTTCAGCCCTCGTTCTGTTTTCAGGTGGACAGGACTCGACGACCTGTCTTGCCTCCGCGCTGAAGCGTTTCGCACACGTCGAAACCGTCGGCTTCGACTATGGGCAGCGGCACAAGGTCGAGCTCCACTGCCGCAAGAAGGTGCTGGCGTCGATCAGGAGCAAGTTCCCTCAGTGGGCTGACCGACTGGGCGATGACCACCTGATTGATCTCGCTGCCCTAGGGGAAATCAGCGACACGGCCCTGACGCGTGATTCGGAAATTGTCGAAGGTGAAGATGGTCTGCCATCCACGTTCGTGCCTGGGCGCAACCTGATATTCCTCACGCTTGCCGCCGCGCTCGGCTGGCGTCGTGGCATCACCGTACTTGTCGGGGGGATGTGCGAAACGGACTACTCAGGATATCCCGACTGTCGGCGGGACACGATCGACGCACAACAAAAGGCACTCGGCCTGGGCATGGACAAGTCCATCACAATCGAGACGCCTCTGATGTGGCTGGACAAGGCAGAAACCTGGCAGCTGGCTTCGGACCTTGGCGGGCAGGCGCTGATTGATGTCATCGTGGAAGACACCCACACCTGCTACAAGGGTGAACGCCTCCACCGTCATGCTTGGGGATATGGCTGTGGCGAGTGTCCAGCCTGCACGCTCCGCAAGGCTGGGTTCGAGAAGTGGAAGCAAGGCGCCGTCGCGTGAAGACCTATACCGTCAAAGAAGCCTATGTGACCTTGCAGGGCGAGGGCGCACAGACCGGGCGCGCCGCCGTGTTTCTTCGATTTGCGGGCTGCAATCTTTGGACGGGCCTTGAGCGCGACCGGGCGAAAGCCGTCTGCCAGTTTTGTGACACAGACTTTGTCGGCACGGATGGCGAAAATGGCGGCAAGTTTAAAGGCGCTGAAGCGCTGGCCGACCATGTCGCTGCATTATGGGCGGCCGGCGGGCGTTCTGAAGCGACGAAAGGCTACGTCGTTTGCACGGGCGGCGAGCCACTACTCCAGCTCGACAAGCCGGCCATAGAAGCGCTGAAAGCCCGTGGCCTGGAGGTGGGTGTAGAAACGAACGGCACGATCGTAGCACCCGATGGGCTGGACTGGATTTGTGTGTCTCCGAAAGCGAACTCAGAAATCGTGCAACTGCAGGGCGATGAACTGAAACTTGTCTACCCGCAGGTCGAACCGGAAGCCCAACCGGAGCGGTTCGAGACACTGCAGTTCAGACACTTCTTCCTGCAGCCCAAAGATGATAACAGGCAGACCGATAATATTGCCGCTGCAGCGGCGTACTGCATGAAGCACCCCAAATGGCGACTGAGCTTACAAACCCACAAACTGATCGGGCTGCCCTGAGTCCGTCGGGCGAAGTGTTCGAGATTTCGAAGGCGGTGACCTTCGAGGCGGCGCATTTCATGGGCGGCAAGCCGGAAGGGCATCCATACCGGAACTTGCACGGCCACTCCTTCCTGCTGGAAGCAAGTGTTCGCGGTACTGTAAAGCCGGGTGAGGAATGGGTCGAAGACTTCAGTAAGCTGACGCGGTGTCTGCAGGACGTCGCTGCGCGTCTCGACCACAAGCTGTTGAATGAGATTGAAGGCCTTTCGGTTCCAACGCTTGAACGTGTCTGCCTTTGGGTTGCTCAAGCGCTGAAGGCAGACCTGCCGGGCCTGACGCGCGTAACGCTGTCGCGTCCTTCGCTGAACGAGCGCTGCACCCTCGACCTTAAAAGTTGAACGCGCCGCCCAGCTAAGAGCGGCGCGCCCGATTGTGCCAAGTTTGGCTTACTGGCTCAGCTGCTTTGCAAACTTGCGGGCAAAGCCGCTGGAGGCGCGATTTGCATCACCCCAGACGCCTGCAGCCCCCACCATGGTGATGTTGGTCTCGTACCAGTCATACTCGAACTCGCCGATTGCATTGCCAGACAGGTCATAGGCAACGCCTTCGAGGTCCATGCCGCCGATGGATTTGGAGCGCAGCATGTCGAGGCCGGGCCGGTCGGCCATCTGTTGCATCGTCGGGCGGTTCGGCATCGCGTCAACAATCGTGATGCTGATGCGAGCAGGGTCGATGTTCGCCTTGCGTAGCTCTCTTTCGAGATCGGCGATCACATCTTTCTTCAGCTTTTCGCCTTCCTTCACGCCGTAGTCTTCTTCCAGCTTCTGTTGAAACTCGGGAGAGAATTCGACCGTGATGTCAGTTGCTGCGGCAACCGCAGGGAAAACCAGAACTGCGGCGACGGACAGTAGAAGTTTTTTCATTTGGCACCTCCTGTGCGCCCGAAATATATCATCGGGAACGCCCCTGTGCCAAGCAAGTTGCGAAAACCGGTCAGGCGTACGTCGGCTCTACTGGTCAGCCTTGTCCTGTTTCTTCTTCTTGTCTTTCTTATCGCCGTCCGGAATTGCGGCGTCTACGGCCGCGCCCGTGACATTGACGGCACCCTCTGCAACGTCACCCACGACGCCAACAGCGGTTCGAACGAGACAACCGCCGAGCACAAGCGGGGTCATCAGGATGAGCGGGAGAAGTCTGTACCGGGCCATGAGAGGACGCTCTCACGGCCCGGTTAACCAAACGACAAGATCGTCAGACCGTATCGACGAAAACAATCTCTGCGTCCTTCACGCCGGTGAAGGTGAGCGTCTCGGCACCAGTTACGGCTGCGCCGTCGCGGGCTTTCAGGGTTTCGCCATTGAGCTGAACTTCGCCATCGGCGAGAACAAAATACCCAAATCGACCCTCCTTTACCGTGTAGTCCAGCCTCTCTCCGGCCTTCAGCGTCGCGCCGAGCACTTTGGCGTTCTGACGGATGGGAAGCGCTCCGTCGGCCCTATCACCGCTGGCGAGTACGGCCCACTGACCTGAGCGGTCACTCTTCGGGAACTGTCGCGCGCCCCAGTCCGGTGCGCCACCAGTGCGAGCTGGTTCGATCCAGATCTGAAACAGCGTCGTGTCATCAGATTCGGCATTCCATTCTGAGTGTTGCACGCCGCTGCCAGCGCTCATTACCTGGACATCTCCTGCTTCAGTGCGACCGGAATTTCCCATTGAGTCCCTGTGGGTGATCGCACCTGTGCGGACATAGGTAATGATCTCCATGTCGCGGTGTCCGTGCGGGGGAAAACCGGTATTCGGCTGAATTCGGTCATCATTCCAGACGCGCAGCTTGCCATGCCCCATGCGGGCGGGATCGTAGTATTGCGAGAATGAGAAGTGGTAGTGCGCGTCCAGCCACTCGTTTTCGAATGTGCCAAGAGTTTCGAGGCGCCGGATATCAATCATTGTGAGTCTCCTGTCCTGTTGGGCAGGATATCGACGCGGAAGCTCTTCGGGGAAAGACGCAGGACCGGAATAAGTCCTCTTCCTGTTTCGCAAGTCGTCAACGATTGCGGCTTCAGTAATGGTTAACAATGTGTTAAATTTTCTCATGTGAGGACGCTCGGTTTCGGTCCGAGGCCCGCTCGTTCGACAGTCGTGAACGGATCATCAGAGCGATGTTCCGCCCGGCCCGGTGACGTGTTGGTCCCGGAATGGACCCGTCCCCGGGGTGGGGTTGCCTTGCATGTGTTGATTCAACTCATCTGGAGGCAGTCATGAGACTGACATCTGTCCTGGCCGCTGCGGCCGTTGCTATTTTTGCAATGCCAGCAGCAGCGCAACTGAACGCTTACGAGGATTACACGATCAGCGACGAGGTCTGGCTGATCACGACGGTTAAGGTCGATGCCAATATGGGAGATTACTACCTCGAAGGGCTGAAATCGACCTGGCTGGAGGCGAACAAGGTCGCCAAGGAACTCGGTCAGATTTCCGACTACAAGATACTCGGGAGTGCGTTTCCGCAGAGTGGCCATTTTAACATGATGCTGATGATCAAGTTTGACAGCATGGCCGATCTTGGACCGTCACGTGAGGACTATGATGCCTTCATGGCGGCTTGGGGCGAAGCCAATCAGGACGCCAGCCGCGAAACAGCGAAGACATATCCTGAGTTGCGGAAGATCACAGGTGAGTACGTCGTGCACGAGCTGACCTTCAACTGAGCCAGCTCGACAGGGCGATGCTTGCGGCGGCGGCGGTCTCAGGATGCGCCGTCGTCATCCTTTCGGGCCCGCACCATCTCGACCTTGAGCGTCGAGCCAGGCGTAATGAGAACGTCTTCATGGCGCAGCGGAATGTCGATCCCGTGCTCCTTGAACCGGTCCCAGACATTCAGGAGCACTTCAGACGATACGTTTGAAACGCCATTTTCCGGATCGTTAATCCAGAAACGGACCTCAAGCTCGATAGCCTCGTCACCAAACTCCATCACCAGGCATTTGGGTGCGGGCGACTGGAGTACGCGCTGTGTTGCCGCCGCACCCCGGCAGACAAGGTCCACAGCCAGCCGAAGGTCGGTCTCATACTCGACCCTCAGGCGTCGCTTCACACGCACATCCTTGTTTGAGTACGACCAGTTCACGACCTTGTCGGTAATCAGCATCTCGTTGGGGATGAGATGCTCCTTGCCGTCGCGCGTAATCACAGAGGCGTAGCGAAGGCCCAGCGATTTTACGACACCGTAGGTCTCATCGACTTCGATGACGTCGTTTGGCTTGATGGACCTGTCCGTCAGAAGGATCACGCCCGAAATGAAGTTCGCCACGATCTGCTGCATGCCGAAGCCGAGGCCAACACCGATAGCACCGCCGAGCACAGCCAGGCCGGACAGCGGAATACCAAGACCGGCGAGCGTCAAAAGTGCAGCACCGAAAAACAGCCCGATCTGAAGGGCGTTCGACATGAGAATGCGGAGCGAAGGCTCCACGCGGGGCAGGGCATGAACGCGGGTCTTCAGCCGGGTCGCCAGCCAGTTCGCAATGAACAGGAAGAATGCCGCCGTCGCGATCGCCTGGACGATGAAGATCGGGCTGATACGCCCACCAGCAAATGGCGGCCCGATGTTCGACAGCCAGTTGATGACCTCATCCAGGACGCCAAACGCGTAGAAAATGGCGAACACCCAGATTGTCCACGCCAGCGGTTTCCGGACAGCGTCGGGCAAGAAGGTGGTGACGAGGCGGATTAGCAGCCAGGCGAGGGACAGCGACGTCGCGATCCTGACCAGCGCATTGTCGAGGCCGGCATTGGTGAAGGCAACCGTGGCACCATAGAGCAGGGCAGCCCAGAGGGCAGGCCTGACCAGGCGAGGAATGGTTTCGTCGACGCTGCGTGAAATGCTTGCCGGCAGACGTCGTATCAGGGAGCTGGCCTGACGCCGAAATGCTGGAGCGAGCAGGGCGCCAATCACAATGGCTCCGAGGATCGCGCCAAACTGGTAGAGAAGCGGCAGGAGAAAATCGAGATTAAGGAGGTATCGCCGGGCCCAACCGACGGGATCATCAATGATCGGCCGGGCCCAGGCAAGATAATCAGGTGCGGCCACAGAACTGTCGCTGGATGCACCAGTATCGGGTGTCACGGTCCGGCAATATTCGACCCCATCCCTCAGGACACATTCCTTGAGGACGGTTTCGCCTTCGGCCGGGGTCGTTTCACCCTGCATGACCTATGTCTCCGGTCCCTAGATCGGTTCGTACGGGAACACCGTCGTCGTCGCGCCAAGGTCCATGAAGCTGCCCTTCATGGAAGGAAGTCCTTGCTCGATAAGCGATTCCGGCGTCCAGCCTTCGAGGCGGGCAACCGATTTCACGGGACGTGGCTGGTCGAACAGGACGACTTCATTGCCGCGCACGGAGAAGATTTGCCCGGTCACGTCTTTTGCGCCGTCCGCGCTCAGCGCGATGGCGAGTTGCGCAACCTGATCTGCGCGCATGCCGTTTTTCATTCGCTCGACACGCTGCGCGCCTGCTTCGTCCTTGACCGGGATGGAAGCGATCATGCGCGTCCATGCGAACGGCGCGATGACATTGGAACGCACGTTCTTGCGCTCGCCTTCCATGGCAATGATGCGTGACAGGCTGGCGATGCCAAGTTTGGCGGCGCCATAATTGGCTTGGCCGATATTGCCGATAAGACCTGTCGTCGACGTGAAGAGAACGTAGTTACCTTCTTCCTGGTCGCGGAAATGATTCACCGATGCGCGCGTAACGTTGAACGAGCCCTTGAGGTGCACTTCGATTACGGCGTCCCAGTCTTCCTCGGACATCTTGTGGAACATGCCGTCCCGCAGGATGCCGGCTGGGTTCATGATCGAATGCAGGCCACCAAATTCGTCCATGGCCTGCTCGATCATGCCTTCGACAGCCTTGTAGCTGCTCACGCTGTCGGAGTTCGAAACCGCTTCACCGCCAGCAGCCCGGATTTCCTGGGCGACCTTTTCGGCCGGACCGGCGTCGCCTTCGTCAGCGCCCGACAGGCTGCCGCCGAGATCGTTGACGACAACTTTCGCGCCAGCCTTCGCTGCCAGCAGCGCGCATTCCTTGCCGATGCCGTTGCCGCCGCCCGTGACGAGGACAACCTTGCCATCCAGTACGCCCATACTTTCCTCCTGAGATGTTCAATAGATACAGACCGCTTTCCAACACCTTTGAGGTCGGAAAGGCAAGTAGATCGCGTTGCGGCAAGCCAACTCACCGAGGGTCGTAACGAATGCGCCAGCTGACGGCGAGCTGCCAATCCTCATCATAGGTCGGCGCAGGCACATTGTAGGGCCGTGAAGCTTCGATGCGGAACTGGCCGATCTTCTTGTAGGCCGCTCGAATACCAAGACCTGCAGAACCGAGATCTGCCGATCCTACGGCCCGGTCGATGAACTCGACGGTCGAGTAATCTGCGAAAGTGTAGATTTCGCTCCTGGTAAATGCACCGTCTTTGAATGGGCGCCAAGCTGTCTCCAGAAGGACGGAAACACCGCGATCAGCATTGATCAGGCCGTTCTCGAACGCTCGGCCAAAATTGGGTCCGCCAACGGAAAAGCGTTCATTTGCGGGAAGTGGGTCATCGGTCCACTGTCCGCGGGCGCTAAGGCGAAGGAAGTATTGCCTGGCAATCCTCTGGACGAGTTGGGTGCCGACTTCGGCTTTTACGAATTCGAGTTTGTTTACGGGGTCGGAACTTCGCGCCTCCAATATATCGAGCCCTTGAGACACTTTGAGAGACAGCCCGGCGCTCCGGTTGTCATTAGAGTGTTCATAGCTCAACAACCCCCGCAGCCCACGGGTCCGCTCGGTCGCGATCAGCGAGCCAAGTGCCGCATTATTGCTATTCAGCGCGTCCAGTGTCAGCGCCGCATTGAGGTTCTGCTGGGCGCTCCGGATAACCGGGTGGCTGAGCCCTGCCGAATAAAGAGTTGCTTCACCCGATATCCCGGTATCGTCGGCGAAGGAATCCAGCCTGGCGGCACCGATTGTTGCGCGCGTGCCGTTGGTGCCCAGCGGTGTGGAGTGCTGAAGGCCGGCATATCGAAACGCATCGATGTCTGTCGAGGAGGCAACATCAAGCCGGGTTTCGTCTCCGGCCCGGAAGACGCCGAATGCCGTAGTCTTTCCGCTCAGTTGTCCCTGATCGATGAGCTGTGTTGTGCGACTATCATAGCCAATGCTGAATTCGGTCCGTTTCTGCTCCGCATCGAGTTGGAGGCGAACCGCCGATTGACCTGTGCCATTCAACACTTTCTGCCCGACTGAAAGACCGGGGATATCATCAAGCAGAAGCAGGTTGCGTTGCAGGGCAGCGCGGCTCGCCGGTCTGCTGCTTTGGATTCTCGATACGTGCGCAGCGACAAGCGCCTGTTCGCCCTTCGTGAGGTCACCTGAAAGGAACACCTGCTCGATATGTCCCTCCGCAACCAGCACGCGAACCTTTCCATTTTCAAACGTCTGTTCCGGAACGACCAAGGTGAATAGAGCAATGTCGGAGGCTCGATAGGCGTCCGAGAGGGCGTCGACGAGCGCGATCAGTGAGGGCTTTGTGAGCGGCGCGCCGATGAAAGGTTGAGCTGCATCGGCGACAATTGCGGGAACAGCCGTGCCTTCAAAGCTCACCTGCCTGATAGGTTCTTCGGTCAGGCCGCTCGCGTCGACTGACGCCATGCCATCGGGCACGGCTGGCGAGCCGGAAGGGGTGTCAGGCTCAACACGTTCACGCTCGGGGTCCAGTCGTCCGCGCAAACTGTCGGGCAAGCCCTGTCCGTGCGCGGCCAAGCCGAACCAGACTGTGACCAGCGAACATAATGATAATTGGATGAAGATATTCATGCGCTTGGAAGATGAGGTGAGAGGCAGGCTGTGAGGGAGGAGACAGCCTGCCTCTTGCAGGCCTAGTCCTTGGAGTGAAGCAAGCCGCCGACAAGTCCGGAAACCGGATCATCGCCAGACGATTTGTCCTGCTCCTTTCCCAAGAGGCCACCTGCATTGCCAGTAACATCGGTAACGAGGTCTTTTGCGCTCTCGGTTACTCCGGACAGAACGCCTCCTGCGCTGTCACCCTTATCGAACGCGCCGCCAAGCTTACCGCCAACATCCGTGAGACGGCCATCAGCTTCGTCGCCGCTCAGTTTCCCGGTAACGGCATCAACGGTGTCATTTAGAGGATCCAGCAATTCTTTGCCCTTGGCATTTAGGGTCATCAATTCCTGGTTGCTGAGGACACCAACCTCGAGCGGGCTGCCTGAAGTCTGGTCGGCGGAAAGTATGCTCGTACCGATAAGTGGCTCGGCTTCGGGCGAACCTATTGCATACGCCTCGCCAACGGTCACATTGATTAGGTCGCCCGGCGCTTCGGTAATGCCGTCCAGGAGGTACTGGTCGCCATTGCCTGTTTCGACGAGCGACATGCCGACAGTATCGACCACGCCGACAACTTTGCCAGCGAGCGGCGTCGAGCCTGGCAGGCCGGCATCGACGAGCGACGCGACTTTCAGTCCGGACGCGCTGACCCTGGTCACGGTCGTACCCGTTGTAACGAGCAGGCTTGAGACAGCGGGATTCGTCGCGTCCGTATTGCCGGTATTCGCGAGCAGGCCTGTGCCTGCGACACCCTCTGAGCCAACGAGGCCGCCAGCTGCGATGATCCCGGCCTGTCCGAGACCAAAGTTCTGGCCATCTGCGCCGGCTGGACCCGGCGGTCCCTGTGGCCCTTCAGGTCCTTCGGGGCCTTGCGGCCCGCGCGGCCCTTCTGGTCCGGGCTCGCCCTTATCACCGGGCTGGCCCTGTTCACCGACCGGGCCTTGTGGTCCGGCTGGACCGACGCTGGCTATTCTATGTCGACCATCGGACTCACAAGCGCTGATGCCTATAAGCATCATCGCTGAGATTCCTGCGGTCGCTGTATTCGCGAAAAGACGTGACTTGGGCATACTGGCCTCCTGACGTTTCCCGCTCCTCCCGCACTGGGGTATCCCGTGCTATTTGAGGTTTATGCGGAAACGTTTGGATCGCCTTACGCCCAAGCTGAAAATTTGCTCGAAATTAAACCTTCTCGCCAGCCGTCCTGAAACCATGAGCGCGGATGAGTGCTGCATCTGCCTCGGAAATAATTCTCTCAACGATGTCCTTCACGGGCGCCACATCTTTTACGCCGCCGGCCGACTGTCCCATGGCAAAGCAAGATGTATCTTCATTGAGCTTGGCTTCGTCGGTAATGCCGCCAATGCCGCCGATGACACCTGTTTGATGTGAGTGAATAGCCTGTGCCGGGAAGGGCTGGATGTCCTGCGGACGGCTCTCCCAGTCGAGGATGTAGTCATTGGTTCGGCAACGCATCGGCTTGCCGGAGTAGCAGCGTGTGCGGGTCGTGTCGGTATCGCCAGCGCTGACGACCGTTTCCTTGTAGAGGTTAGCTGCGTGCGCCTCTTCTGACGCGATGAAGCGCGTCCCCATCCAGACACCGACTGCTCCGAGCGCGAGAGAGGCTGCAAGTCCCCGGCCATCATAGATGCCGCCGGCGGCGATCACTGGAATATCAACCGCTTCAACGGCCTGGGCGACCAGCGGCATGGTGCCTACCAAGCCGGTATGCCCGCCGCCTTCGCCGCCTTGCAGGATCACGGCGTCGCATCCGGCTTGCTGGGCTTTGACGGCATGCTTGACCGCGCCGCCAACGACCATGACTTTGACACCGGCTTTTTTGAGTTTTTCCATGATCGGCATGGGAACGCCGAGTCCGGCGACAAAACTGTGTGCGCCATTATTGATGATGACGTCCACAGACGCTTCGAGGCTTTCGGGAGAGGCCGCCAAGAGATCGACGCCGAATGGCTGGTCGGTCAGCTGGCGAACACGCTTCATCTGCTCTTCGATGAATTCTGGCGTTGTGCCCGCCATGCCGAGCACGCCGTATCCGCCCGCATTCGACATCGCTGCAGCCAGTTCTGCATAGGAAACCCCGCCCATGCCAGCCAGCATGATTGGGTATTTGACGCCCAGAAAATCGCAAAGTGGGGTGTGAATGCTCATGGCCATGTTCTCCGCTAACTTTGGAGAAGCATTGCCGTCTGTAGCAGCCTTGCCAAGCCGTATCGCCGGGGCATGACGCGGCGAAACCGGGAACAAAGCTGCGTTACAGACGCTGTCTTTCCGTTCGTTCATGAGCGCCAGAAGGCGCAGCAAGCGGAGAACTACCGATGGCCATGCTACGCATCGTACTTATCGCAGGTATCGCAATCGCTGCGGGGATCTAGACCCGCAGCGCGGCGACCTGTCCATGCAGAACGCACCTAGAAGATAGCGTAACCACCATCGATCAGTAGCGTGTCACCGGTGTGGAAACGGGAGGCGTCGGAAACAAGATAGATGGCCGCACCCGCAAAGTCTTCAGGTTCGCCCCAGCGGCGCATCGGGACCCGGCTGATCACGTGGGTCTCAAACTTATCATTGCCCTGCGCACCTGCGGTCATGTCGGTCGCGATCCAGCCCGGCAGGATCGTGTTTGCCCGGATGCCATAACGAGCATACTCAACAGCGAGACCTTTGATCATGGTGATCAGAGCACCCTTCGTCGCCGTGTAGGCTTCGTTCTTTGCTGCCCCCTGCAATGCGCCCAGCGACGCAGTGCCCATGAGCGTTCCACCCATGTCGCCGTTCTTGGAGCGCTCGACCATGTGTTTGGCGCTTTCACGGAGCGTCCAGAACGCGCCGTCGAGATTGACCGACATGTTCTTGCGCCAGGTTTCCGTGGTCATCTCGTGAAATGACGGTGCGCCAAAGCCTACGCCTGCATTGGCGATACAGCTGTCGATACGGCCAAATGATTTCACAACGTCCGCCGTTGCTTCGACGACGGCACTTTCGTCGGCGACATCAACGCTCCAGGCGCGGGCCTCTCCACCGCCAAGATTGGCAAGTTTGTCTACGGCTGACTTGTTGTCAGCTTCCTTGCGACCCCAGACAGCAATGTTTGCGCCCGCTTGAGCCAGCCCCTCAGCCATGCCGAGGCCGATACCTTTATTGCCGCCAGTAACAAGTACAGTTTTGCCTGACAGATCGAACGGTGCGTAAGCCATGTGAAATCTCCCTATGTTTGGTCGCATAAAGGAAGATGCTGCGAGGCGAGGCAATACTTACGAAGGGGAAAGTGGCTGACTGCAGCGCCGCTCAGTTGCCATTGAAATAGATCGTCGACCCTGGGCGCATGAGCGGGTTTGGCTGGCTGAGCCGAATTTCATGCGATTCACGGTCAAGTTGCATTCTGAACTGGCGAAGAATGTCGAGACCCATCACCATGACCGGCTCATCCTGCAGGCCGCAAGATGCGAGAAATTCCGGATCCAGTACGATGACGTCGAACCGCGTGATCTTGAAATCTCCAACGGTGAAGCGACGGCTCGACAGCACGCGAAGGGGTGTAACAATGCCGGTCGAACTGATGACCTCAATCTGACTATAGTCCTTTGCGGACCGCGCCGCTTTTTTTGCGAACGCCGAGTTGATGAACGTGTTGCTGGCACCGGTATCGACCAGAGCCTTCCCTTTCCTGCCATTCACTTCAACGTCGATGAAAGGAAGACCGTTGATCCAGGTCACGGAAAGACGGCTCGTTACGGCCCGCATCACCTTGTCGGGTCTGCGGTCGTAAGCTCGTAGACGTGTATTTGAAAAATCGAAGTCCAGCGTTCGATGAGGCAATAGCGTTGAGGGTACAACGGTATCCGTAGATGTGAGCGAGAATTCCGGGTTCAAGGCTACCTGGATTTGCGAAAAGCCAGCGCCCGCAACTTCTACATGGGCTATGTCAGC
>JAYZBJ010000250.1:0-5649 GCA_036338795.1 Pseudomonadota bacterium
AGAGCGACGCGCCATAGGTGCGCGGCTGCCCGGCGAAGCGGAGAACCACGTTGGCGTTGGACGTGATCTGTTGCCAGTAATATTCGTCGAACAGGTTCTTGCCCCAGATGCCGAACTCCCAGCCGCTGTCGAGGCTGTAGAGTGACAGCGAGCCATTCACGACGCCGTAGGAGTCGATGTTGTAGAACGGATCGTCCGGATTGCCCGCCGTCGACTCACTCTGCCAGCGGGCGTTGAGCGCGCCGCGTAGGCCAATCGTGTCGCTGATCGGATCATCGTAGAGCAGGCTCAGGCTGAACGTCTTCTCTGGGCTGTAGAGGAATGGGTCGCCCTCATTGTTCGTTGGCAGGCCGAAGCTGTCCGACGTCGGGAAGCTGCCATACTCGGTATCGAGCAGGGTAACCGCTGCAACCGCCGTCAGCTCTTCCGTGAGCAATGCGGTCACATCTGCTTCGAAGCCATAGGCACGGCCCTCCGGGGCATTCTGGAGACGTGACAGGGCGCGGTAGATCGGGTCCGGGAAGAAGGAAGCGACCTGCTTGTCCTTGTAATCATAGTAGAAAAGCGAAGCGTTCGCCTGAACCTGCTGGTCAAGCAGGCCAGCTTTGATGCCGATTTCGTAGGCCGTCAGCTCTTCCTGCGTGGCAGGAAGGTTCTGTTCGGATTTCGAGGCTGCGTTCACCGGGGTGGATGCTGCCTTGTAGCCGCGAGACACAGAGGCGAAAACCAGGAGGTGATCCGTGGGCGTGTAGTTACCCACCACGCGCCACGATACATTGTCTTCAGTGAGGTCGGATTCGACCGGTCCGAAAGAGTTGGTTGTAAGGTCGTAGGTGTTGCAGCCATTCTCGGTGAGTGCCGATGGCGGGGCCGATAGGCCGTAAATGCCCGTGAAGAAGACACGGTTGAAGATATTGACATTAGGCTGCATGGAGCCGTTCACGTCACCAGAGCAGCCAAAGTATTCCTGGCTGTCTTCAGTGTAGCGGATGCCCGTCGTCAGCGAGAATTCGGGCGTGAATTCCCAGTCTGCGTTGGCAAACACACTCCACGTCGTCGTCTCGAACTCGCCCGTGTCGAAATAGGTCTGGAAGGAGTTCAGGATTTCCGGTGCCGTATAGGGCTGGCCGGATTCCGGGTCGACATTCACCAGCGAGACGAGGCCGGCAAGCTCCGGCGGAAAGCCTAGTAGTGTGGGGTCGACGGTGAGGAGATAGGCGGCAGTGCTGACAAAGTTGGAGTTTGCATTATCGCGCAACAGGGTGCGGTTCCTGTCGGTGATTTCGTCCTTGCCGTAATAGGCGCCGACCAGCCAGTTCGCCATGCCGGTGCTGCCTTCCAGACGGATCTCCTCGCTGAACGAGCTGATCTCCCCTTCAATATCCTGGATCAGGATCTGGTAAGGCGCGCCTGACCAGTCGAGATTGGCCTCGCGTTTCAGGTCGTTATAACCGGTCAGCGAGACGAGGCGCAGGTCACCGAAATCATAGCTGATGCCGAGTTTGAAGGCATCGAATGAGGAATCCTCGGCGAGTGGCCCGTCAATGCCTTCGCCAACGCCGATATCCGCCTCACGAGCCGAGCGCGGCGCCCAGTCGGCGTCCTTGGCCCCGGATGGGAAGTTGTTGTTGATGAAGTCGATCAGGCCCGGCTGGTTGAAGCCGGAGGACGAGCTGGGGCCGTTGGTGCCGGGAACAATGAATGTCGGATCGGTGTTCGGTGTCAGGCCGATTGCCTGGCCACCAATCGTGTCCGACGTGTTTTTCCAGCCGTTCCAGGACAGGTCGATGTCGAGCGACGAAGTTGGCTGGAAGGCCAGCGCAGCGCGATAACCAAGCTTGTCGACTTCTCCGCGCTTCTCTCCGCGCGACATGGATTCCTGCCAGCCTTCCGAGCTTGTCTCGTGGCGAAAGGAAACGCGCCCTTGCAGGATGTCCGAGAAGGGCACGTTGAGCATGCCCTCATAGTTGATCGTCTTGTAGTTGCCGACATCGGCGGCGAGAAACCCTTCACACTCATCGCCGGGCTTGTTGGTCACCACGTTGAGCAGGCCAGCCGTCGTATTGCGGCCAAACAGGGTACCTTGAGGCCCTTTGAGGACTTCGACACGCTCAACGTCGAACACCGGCCCGGAATTCATGAACGGGTAGGGGTAGGCGACCTCGTCGACATAGGTGCCTACAGTCGACGTCGCGGAGAGGTTGATCGTGTTGAAGCCAATGCCGCGCAGCGTATAGGTCGGCACGCCCTGATAAGACTGTGAGACCGAGAAGCTGGGGATGACCGACTGGAGGTCGTCGACGCTGTTGACGCGCAGGTCTTTCAGCTGGTCCTCGCCAAACGCCTGAATGGACATCGGAACGTCCTGCACCGACTCTTCGCGGCGTTGAGCGGTCACCTGAATGGATGTGAGGCGACGGCTTTCATCTTGCGGCTCTGTTGCCTCCGGTGAGACAGCAGCCGGGTCGTCAGCCGGTGTGACGTCCTGCGCATGAGCGACACCCAGCCCTGCCAGCAAGGCAAGAGATGTGGACGAGATAAGACTGTGGCGTAGCGAGACTTTGAATTGCAAATTTTCCTCCCTGGCCCGGGTTGTCCCGGTTGTCGGTGTTCCAGGGAAGAGTCGCTGCAGACGACGTCTCGCGCAAGCTATCGGAAATGACAGGTCGCCTGCAGCTATTACAGTATCAGAGCTTCAGTAGCAGCTTTGCCATGACGTTGCGCTGAACCTCATTTGAGCCGCCATAGATCGATGCTGCTCGATTATTCAGGTAACGCGGCATCGCGGTGATGCTGTGCTCCGGTCCGACGGGTTCGATGTTCGAGCCAGGCATCCGTGCCGCCATCTGATGGACGTTGCCATAAAGGCCTGCCGCTTCGACGGCGAGCTCGTCGATGCGCTGCATGGTTTCGGTTCGCGCCGTCTTCAGCATGGACGAGGCCGGGCCGGGATTGCCGCCAGCGGCGAGCGCGGCAGTGACACGCTGCTCGGTGATCACGATGCTTTCGAGCGCAATCTGCGTATCGGCAAACTTGCGCTGGAATGAAGGATCGCTGGCCAGAGGCTTGCCGCCGTCGCCCGGTTCGGCATGAGACATCACACGGATACGCTCCAGCGCGGCTTCGAGGCCGGCCGAGTTTCCACCACCGCGTTCAAATTCGAGCAGGTATTTCGCGACGGTCCAACCATCGTTTTCTTCGCCGACCCGGCCCGATTTCGGAACGCGCACATCATCGAAGAATACCTGGTTCACTTCGTGCTCTCCGGCCATGGTGATGATCGGCTCCACGCGGATGCCTGGTGTGTTCATGTCGAGGAGCAGGAAAGTGATGCCTGTCTGCGGTTTGCCTTCAGTCGAGGTGCGCACCAGACAGAACATCTTGTTGGCGTGATGGGCCTGGGTCGTCCAGATCTTGGAGCCATTCAGCACATAGTCGTCGCCGTCAGAGACAGCGCGCATCTGGAGGCTAGCAAGATCAGACCCTGAACCCGGCTCGGAATACCCCTGACACCAATAGTCTTCGCCGGCGAGAATTCGCGGCAGGTAATAGGCTTTCTGTTCCTCGGTGCCGTATCCCATGATGCAGGGGCCGACCATCTGCAGGCCCATGGGAGAGAGTTTCGGCGTTCCGGCGCGGGCGCATTCGGAATCAAAGATGTACTTCTGCATCTCGTCCCAGCCGGTGCCGCCATACTCTTTCGGCCAATGCGGGGCGGCCCATCCCTTCTCATTCAGGATCTTCAGCCAGGGCAGGTTGTGCTGCGGTTCGCTGAAGGCGCTGGTGGAGAGTTTTCCGGCTTCAGCAATTGCCGGTGGAAGATTCTCTTTCAGGAAGGTCCGAACCTCCTGCCTGAAGTCTTCATGCTTCTGTTCCAGCGCCAGTTTCATGCCGTTTCCCTCCGGATCGTTTTCTGTTCGACGAGATGCCTTAGCGGCAGTCTTGCAGTTGTCGATATGAACCGACAAGCTGCCAGTTGTAATAGGGTTCGATTTTTACACACATGGATACGCAATTCGCCGCCTCACCGTTGAAACGTTATGTCGACAGCCTGGCCAGAGAAGTCAGCCGGGCGGGAGACCTGCTGGGCCTGCCCTTTATCGCGGTCAGCGCCGATATCGGCAGCCCGGAACCCATGCTGAATGCTGAGGGGCGCCCGTTCGCCGAGACGATTTTCCGGTGGATCGATCCGACCCTGCATTACTGGAAAGACCGCTCATTTGCCCTGCGTGCATCGACAGTTCACGCGACACGCACCTGTGCTGAGCCGTTCTACTATTCAAACGAAAAACTGGGCAGCTGGCGGCCGAACGCAACGCTGGACGCCTCGAACGAGCCTGAGCGGTATCAGGAAGCAAATATCGGCACGGCGATCGTCGCACCGGCGCACCTGCCGGGAGGGAAGATTGGCGCGGTCGTCTGGGCGAACAGCGAAGCCTTCGATATTCGCAAGAAGTTTGACCGTTATGCCGAGTACCTGCACGCGCTCGCCCTCAAATTCGTCGCAAGCTATGACGAGGCACGTGACGCCGGGCCGAAAAGCCCGGCCGTCTATCTGACGCGCCGGGAAATCCAGTGCCTGAAATGGGCCGCTGCGGGGAAGACGGACGCAGAGATCGCGACGATCATCGACATCTCCGTGCCGACTGTGCGGTTTCACATTACCAATAGCGCCAAAAAGCTTGGCGTCGCTGGCAAGGCCCGGGCCCGCCAGCGCGCCCGGGTGCGCGGCTCTATCGGTAACGAATAGGCGCGGCCCGGCGACGTGTCCGGGCCAGAATTCCTGCCTACTCGATGACGGCGCAGGCGATGCGGCCACCAGCGCCACCGATCGGCTGGCTCATATGGTCATCGCGGCCTTCATGGACGATGATGGCGCTACCGTCTTCGTCCAGAAGGTCGGAAAGGGTCGTCAGGTTGGTGAATGTCTCGAATTTCACCGAGCCGTCATCGAAGGCATAGAGGTTGGCGAGATCGCCGGCTTCCGGGCCCTTGGAATTGAGTAAGCCGTGCCCACCCTCGATTTTGCCGAGGTGACCGCCGGAGGCTTTGAATACGCCGGTATCGCTGCAGTCACCAACCTGATGGATATGGATGCCGTGCCAGCCTGGCGGCAGCCCGCCTTCGTCCACTGCGACTTCCATCAGGATGCCGTTCGGACCTTCGAGAAGGTTGATGGAGCCGATCGTATCGCCTTCGCTGCCGATCAGGTCGCCGGTAGCGCGCATCATGTAGGGGAGGGATTCGCTAGCGGTTTCGGTCGGAAGCGTCTCGCTCATCTCCTGGTCCTGCGCGTCGGAGGGCTGCTGGCTGCAGGCAAACAGCGCGACCGTTGCGCATGCTGCAGTGGTGATCGATAGGATACGGGTCATGAGGGGCTCCTTGGTGTCAGGCTCGAAACTAGTGTAGTCACCGTGCCGAACCAACCCGAAATCGGGGTTCAACGTTCCAGCGAGGCACGAAGATTGACCAGAACTGACAGAGCAGATCGCATGCTGGTTGCTCTGGGGCACTTTGACAGCCGGGCCAGCGCACAGGCTGCGATTGTCGGCGGGCTCGTCCGTGTTAATGGGCAGACCATCAGGAAGGCGTCGACCAAGATGTCGGAGGCTGACCGGATTGAGGCGCAAGCTCCGCACCCCTGGGTCT
>JAYZBJ010000251.1:0-12035 GCA_036338795.1 Pseudomonadota bacterium
GCTCAGTTGGTAGAGCAGCTGACTCTTAATCAGCGGGTCCGAGGTTCGAATCCTCGTGGGCGCACCATTTCAACCCAGGTCTGAGAGCAGGGTGGCCAGGAAGTCGGCCATGAGGCGGTTGCGCTGCAGGCTGGCGACGTCTTCATGCACGGCGAGCCAGAAAGATCGAGTGACCTCGATTTCACCGGGGAGGACCGCGACCAGGTCCTCGCGCCGCCGGGCCATGAATTCGGGCAGGATGCCAAGCCCCGCTCCCGAGGCGACCATTTCCAGCTGGGCAACGATACTCGGGCTGCAAAGATGTGGCGCGAGGCCGGGCAATAGCTCGTCAAAGTAACGAAGCTGCGCCGAGTAAATCAGGTCATCGACATAGCCGATCAGCGTATGCGCCTGCAGGTCCGTCTTTGATCGAACGCGAGGATTGGCGGCAAGATAGTCCGATGACGCGTAGAGCCGGAGTGCATAATCAGAAAGCTTGCGCACGCGAAGGCGTCCGGCCGCTGGCCGCGTCAGCAGGATCGACATGTCAGCCTGACGGCGAGGTACGCTCACGAATCCAGACAGGGCGATCAGGTCGACATCGATCTTGGGATGGGCTGTCCGGAAAGCAGCAAGGGCAGGGGCGATGATGGAGGAGCCGAGGCCCTCCGGTACGCCGAGACGGATGCGGCCTGCGGCGGTCTGCTCCGATGAGCTTTCTGCGATGATCTCGAAGGAGTGGGACTCCATGGCCTCGACCCGCTGGGCGAGTTTCTCTCCGGCGGGCGTTAGCGCATGGCCGCGCCGCGTCCGCTCAAACAGGGTAAGGCCCAACTCAGTCTCAAGTCGCTTGATGCGGCGGCTGACGGTGGTGGCATCCATATGAAGGTGTGTGGCTGCGTCATCTAGCTTGGGCTGGCGCGCAACATCGAGAAAGATTTTCAGGTCGTCCCAGTTCATGGCCGCTTTTAACCTGCAAAAACGCAGGTGTCAGCTGCAAAGCTTGGTGTGTACCCGCATCGCCTGCCTGCCTACACTGCGCAGCAACGACAGACAGGGAGCCATCAGAATGCGCAACGTGCATCACTTCATTTCAGGTAAGGCCGTCGAGGGCCAGTCCGGCCGGTTCGGTGATATCTACAATCCGAATACCGGTGAGGTTCAGGCCAAGGTCGCACTGGCAACCGACGCCGAAGTCGACGCAGCGGTCGAAGCCGCCCGCCAGGCGCTCCCTGAATGGGCCGCCACCAACCCGCAGCGCCGCGCACGCATCCTGTTCCGGTTCAAAGACCTGCTCGAACAGAATATTGATGAGCTGGCAGAGCTGCTTTCATCCGAGCATGGCAAGGTGGTTGCGGACTCCAAGGGCGATGTCCAGCGCGGCATCGATGTCGTCGAGTTCGCCTGTGGCATCCCGCATCTTCAGAAAGGTGAGTACACCGAGGGTGCCGGCCCCGGCATCGACGTCTACTCCATGCGGCAGCCGCTGGGTGTATGTGCAGGCATCACGCCGTTCAACTTCCCGGCCATGATCCCGTGCTGGATGTTTGCCGTGGCAATCGCCTGCGGCAACACTTTTGTGCTCAAGCCATCCGAGAAGGACCCGTCCGTGCCGGTCCGGCTTGCGGAACTGCTTCTAGAAGCTGGCGCGCCAGAAGGCGTGCTCAACGTGGTGCATGGTGACAAGAGCGCGGTCGATGCGATCCTCAAGCACCCGGAGATCAAGGCGGTCAGCTTCGTCGGCTCGTCCGACATTGCCCAATATGTCTACTCGACCGGCACCGCCCACGGGAAACGCGTCCAAGCAATGGGCGGCGCGAAGAACCACGGCATCATCATGCCGGACGCCAATCTCGAACAGGCCGTGAAAGACATTGTCGGCGCCGCCTATGGCTCGGCTGGCGAGCGCTGCATGGCTTTGCCGGTGGCTGTTACGGTCGGCAAGAAGACGGGCGACGAATTCGTCGAGCGCATGCTGGAAGCGGCGCAGAACCTGAAAGTCGGCATCTCGACCGATCCGGAAGCGCATTACGGCCCGGTCGTCTCGGCGGCCCACAAGGCGAAGGTTGAGGACTACATCCAGATGGGTGTCGATGAGGGCGCAGACCTGCTGCTCGATGGCCGCGGCCATACCTTGCAAGGCCATGAGAGCGGTTACTTCATCGGCCCGAACCTGTTCGACAATGTGAAACCGGAAATGAAGTCCTACAAGGAAGAGATTTTCGGCCCCGTATTGCAGGTCATGCGCGCCGAGACGCTGGAAGAGGCAGCAGCCCTGCCGTCCAATCACCAGTATGGCAATGGCGTTGCGATCTTCACCTCAGACGGCCGTGCTGCGCGTGAGTTTGCCGCGCAGGTCAATGTCGGCATGGTTGGCGTCAACGTGCCCATCCCGGTTCCGGTCAGCTATCACACCTTTGGCGGCTGGAAGCGTTCGGCCTTCGGCGATACCAACCAGCACGGCCCGGAGGGCGTGAAGTTCTGGACCAAGATCAAGACCGTCACCCAGCGCTGGCCGGAAGGCGATATTGGCGATCAGGCTTTCATTATCCCCACGATGCAGTAGGGGGTGGGCATGTCTGAACCTACCGTTATCGCCCGCAAGCAGGGCAAGGCCGGGCGGCTCACGCTGAACCGGCCGAAAGCCCTCCATTCACTCAATTCCGATATGGTCAAGCGCATGACCGATGCGCTGGTTGACTGGTCGGATGATGATGACGTCGAACTGATCGTCGTTGACCATGCTGATGGCACGCGCGGTTTCTGCGCCGGCGGCGATGTCCGCATGCTGGCTGAGTCCGGTGCCAAGGACGGTAAGGAAGCGCGAGACTTCTTCGCCGCCGAATACCGGCTGAACACGCTTATTGAAGAGTATGCAAAGCCTTATGTCGCGATCATCGATGGCGTCACGATGGGCGGCGGCGTCGGCATCTCCGTGCATGGCGGCTTTCGTGTTGCAACGCCGAATACGCTGTTTGCCATGCCGGAGAGCGGGATCGGCCTGTTCCCGGATGTTGGTGGCGGCTGGTTCCTGCCGCGCCTGCCGGGCGAACTCGGCATGTGGCTGGCCCTGACGGGTGAGCGGCTGAAGGGAGAAGATGTACTCGCCGTCGGTGTCGCGACGCACTTTATCGATGATCCGTCCGGCCTGGCCGACAAACTCTGCGAGCAGGGTGTCACGGCCCTCGACGGCCTCAAGACGTCTGCTTCGGCGAGCTTCACAGACCACATCCCGGAGATCGACTCCTGCTTCGGCAAGGAAAGTGTTCAGGCCATCATGGATTGCCTCGAACAGGGAAGTGACTGGTCGAAAGGGCAGGCGGCGAACCTGAAAAAGAAGTCTCCCCTCACGCTCAAGATTGCCCATCGCCAATTGCACGAGGGCGGCAAGCTGAAAGACTTCCGTGAGAATATGCGCATGGAATACCGGATCGCCTCACGTCTGGTCCTGACCAAGAGCTTCCATGAAGGTGTCCGCGCGGTGCTTATCGACAAGGATAACAATCCCGACTGGACGCCGGGAACGCTGGCGGAAGTCACACCGCTCATCCTCAATTCCTTCTTCGAGGATATGGGCGAGGACGAACTGACCCTTATCGGAGAAACCGCATGACCAAACTCGCATTCATCGGGCTCGGAAACATGGGTTCCGGCATGTGCGCCAACCTCATCAAGGCTGGCTTTGATGTGAAGGCGTTCGACCTGAATGCCGCAGCAGTAGAAACGGCCGTCAGCCAGGGCGGGTCGGCGGCGGCGACGGTCGCCGAGGCAGTCTCGGATGTTGATGTCGTCGTGTCGATGCTGCCCGCAGGAAAGCATGTCCATCAGGTCTATTTCGGTGATGATGGCGTTGCGGCGAATGCCCGGCCCGGCACGCTTTTCCTCGATTGCTCCACCATTGCTGTCGAAGAAGCTCGAGATGCGGCTCGGAAGGCGGCCGATGCAGGCTTCGCCTATATGGACGCGCCGGTGTCAGGCGGCGTCGCCGCAGCAGAAGCTGGCACACTGACCTTCATGGTTGGCGGACCAGATGAAGGTTTTGCGCGCGCCAAGCCGATTCTCGAGAAGATGGGCAAGAACGTCTTCCACGCAGGCGGGGCCGGCAATGGCCAGGTCGCCAAGATTGCCAACAACATGTTGCTTGGAATTTCCATGATCGGAACGTGCGAAGCGTTCAACCTTGCGGAAAAGCTGGGGCTCGACGCGCAGACCTTCTTCGACATTTCGTCCACCGCATCCGGCCAGTGCTGGTCGATGACGAGCTACTGCCCGTCGCCGGGACCGGTCCCGGCAGCGCCATCGAACCGGGACTACCAGCCGGGATTTGCTGTTGCGATGATGCTGAAGGACCTCAAACTTGCGCTGACCTCAGCAGAAGGGGCGGGCGCGGATATTCCGCTCGGCCGTCATGCTGAAGACATTTACGCGAAGCTCGATGAGGATGGTCACGCCGGACTGGATTTCTCCGGCGTGATGAAACGTATCCGGGGCGAGATCTAGCTCTCCTTGAGCACGGCCTTCAGCAGAGGGCCGTAGCCGGAATTGCCCAGCATGGCGAGCTGCTGCCTGGCCGAGACCTCGTTGATCGGCACCTGAGGTGTCGCAACGGGGTGAACAGCCTTGCGCAGCGGCCGCTGGCCGCGAGGCATGGCGATGATGTCTGCAATGGCGCGAGGAATGTCCATCGGGTCGGTGTCGCCACCCCCGCCACTCGACTGGCCCATGCCTGCAGTCATCTGCGGATAGCCATCCAGCAGGGCCTGAGGCGTACGGGATTTCAGCTCGGCGGAAAGGGCCGCGCCATTGTCCCAGATTTCGGTCGGATATCCGCCGGGCTGAATGATCGTCACATCAATTCCCTTGGCGACGACTTCATAAGCCAGCTGCTCAGACAGGGCTTCCAGCGCAAACTTTGTCGGGGAGTATTGGCCAACGCCCGGAATGACGAGGCGGCCGAGCTGTGAGCTCACATTGAAGATCTGTCCCTTGCCAGCCTTGCGCATGGCCGGCAGTGCGGCGCGGATCATGCGTTGCGGCCCAAACACATTCGTGTCGAACATCAGGCGGGTTGCATCCATGTCCATCACTTCGACCGGTGCAGACATGGCAATGCCGGCATTGTTGATCAGAACGTCCAGGGTCCCGCCGGTGGCATCCAGCGCAGCGCCGACGCCTGCTTCAACTTGCGTGTCGGACAGCACATCAATCTCAAGCACTGTGATGTCGAGGTCTTCAGCTTCTGCGAGTGCCGTCAGTTCGTCTGCCTCGGGGCGCGGCAGGTTCCGCATTGTGGCGAACACTTTCGCGCCGAGCCGGGCGTAGTATTCGGCGCCAAGCCGGCCAAAACCCGAAGACGCACCAGTGATGAGGATCGACTTTCCTGCCAGTCCAGCGCCGCCACCGTCAGTAGACTGGGCGGTTGCAGTTTGCGCCGAGGCAGCAAGCGCAGCGGCACCAGCCCCAATCATGAGCTGGCGGCGGTTGGGGATCAGGGATTGGGTCACGTCATCCTCCTTCGGCGTGAGCGGGGTCAGAACCACCGTAACGCCAGGCGGACGATTGCCAAATGGTGAATATTGCACCGTCAATTGTTCGGCGCCCGCTAACGCAATTCCCTGTTCTGTTAACCTGCTGAAAAAGAAGCACTTTTTAATGTTGTATACACAATAGGAAACTAGAGCGGCGGGCATGTACCAGATCCTCTCCTGCGTGACGACCGAACATAGCCTTCTCTATGTTGCCGCTGCCGTCCTCGTCCTCGCTACGGGCCTTGTCTGCTCGATCATCGTATTCCAGCGCGGCATGCTCGCGGAAACCGTATTGCGGGCGAGAATATGGGCGGCTGTCTCGGCCGCTGTGACCGCGGTCGGCATCTGGGCGACGCACTTCGTTGCGATGCTCGGATACCGTCCGGGCTTTGACGTCTATTATGACGGCACGACGACCCTGGTGTCCGTCGGGATCGCAATTTCAGGCTTCCTGATCACAAGCCAGATCCTCATCTCGGGCATGACCTTCATTCATCGCGGCCTTTCAGCAGCCATCGCGGCGATCACGGTCAGCGTCATGCACTTCTATGGTGCCGGCGCGCTGAAAGCTGCCGCCCTCATTGAGTATGATCCGGTTTACATGGCGGCGTCCGTCGCGTCCGGCTTCCTGTTTTTCGGCATCTCGTACTTCAGCTTCAGCGCGACCTCGACGCCGCGGAACATCGTGACATTCTTCGCGGCGCTGACGTCGGTGGCATCGATCCACTTTATCGGAATGACGGCAATGGAGGTCATCCCGCTGCGTGACTTCTCCACGCCGGGATGGGCTGTTGAACCGGTCACGCTGGGAGGTTGGATCGTACTTGGTGTTTCGCTGATCCTGGCCGCCGCATTCTGCGCGGCGTTCTGGGACGAGGTCATCAACAAGCTGCGTTTCCGCGAACAGCGCAAGATGTCTCTCCTCGTCAATGCAACGACTGAAGCGTTGTTGATTGTCCGGGCAGATGGGGCGATCGTCGAGGTGAATGATGCGGCGACGACGATATTCGGTCAGTCCCATAATGCGCTGATCGGCCAGCAGGCGAGCGAGTTGATCGGTGTAGACCCGTTCTACGTGGAAGGCGATGCGATCAATGAGCACCACATCGAGACGGGCGAGGATTCCGTGCCGGTTGATCTCTCCATCCGCGATCTTGAGGATGATGAGCAGGGCCTGATCGTGGTCAGCTTGTATGATTTGCGCGAGCGCATCCAGAATGAGGCGAACATCCGCAAGCTCGCTTATAGCGACCAGCTTACCGGCCTGCCGAACCGCGCCGCTTTCCAGAAAGCCCTTGATGCTCTCTGGGCGCGCTCCGAAGACGCCCGCCTGCGCTTTGGTGTCGTGCTTGTCGACCTTGATGAGTTCAAGGACGTCAACGACCAGTTCGGTCATAGCGCGGGTGACGAGGTTCTGACGGAGACGGGACGCCGGCTACGCGCCTCATTCGGGGAGGATGCACTGGTTGCCCGGTTGGGCGGGGACGAGTTCGCGATCCTGCTTGCGCGCGGCGATGATGAGGCGGAATTGCTCGCAAAGGCGGAATCCTGCGCCGATGTCCTGTCGAACAAGATCCGCCTCGACGACGTTACCATCCGCTGCGGCGCGAGCATCGGCATCGCGATCGCGCACTCGCATGACGGCATCACGGATGCGGCCAGCCTGATGAAGGCAGCCGACCGCGCGCTCTATCATGCCAAGCAGTCGGGCCGCAGCATGGCCAAGCTCTACGATCACGCCCTCCACGCGCGAAGCGAGCAGAAGCGTGCGCTGGAGACCGACCTCGCCAATTCGGTCCAGAACAATGAATTCGTGCTGCATTATCAGTCCAAGGTTTGCTCCACGACGCGCAAGGTCCTTGGATATGAAGCGCTGATCCGCTGGAACCGGCCAGGACACGGCCTCGTGATGCCGGGAGACTTTATCGAGGTCGCAGAGCAGAGCACGATCATTCAGGATATTGGCCGCTGGTGCATCTATGAAGCTTGCGATGCCGCTTCCAGATGGCACGAAAAGCTGACCATTTCGGTGAACCTCTCGGCGCGCCAGTTCCTCGACCCTGCGCTCTATGCCACCGTCCGCGATGCGCTGCGCAAGAGTGGCCTGGAACCCGAGCGACTCGAACTCGAGATCACCGAGACAGCGCTGATCCAGAACACGGTTGTCGCCGCGCGGATTCTCGAGCGGATCAAGAAGCTTGGCGTACAGGTCGCTCTTGATGACTTCGGCACCGGCTATTCCTCGATGCGTTTCGTCCAGCAATTCCCGTTCGACCGGATCAAGATCGACCGCTCTTTCATTTCGACCATGGAAGAAGACAAGAAAGCTTACGCGATCATCGAGGCAATCCTTCGCCTTGGCGCAAGCCTGTCCATCCCGGTCGTGGCAGAGGGCGTGGAAACCGAATCCCAGGCGCTGCGTCTCGTTCAGGCCCGTTGTAGCGAGCTTCAGGGCTTTCTACTCAGCCGTCCCGGCCCACTAACCCCTGAAGGCAGGGTTGAAATCGCGCTTGCCAAGGCCGGCTGAAAATTAGCATTCCGTAAGAATAGAACCCCGCGTCGCGAAAAAAGCGCGTAAAGTCAAAGCACCCTCTAACAGGGCCTCCGGGCCGCCCGGCGGGCTTAGCAATCTGTTAAGCCTGTGCACCCAGCTTTCGGTCAATTGTTAACCGTACTGGGGCTATTGTTAAGAGGGTCCGGCATGATGAAGAAGCAGGTGCGCTGGGGCGCCGAACTTGGCTATACGCGGCCAGTCAAACAGCTCGATCCCAAGGTCGAACACCGCGAACATGGGCTGAAAGGCGGCCTCAAGGAGGGCGAGCTCGGCTTCTCGCGCATGGTTACGCGCCGCGTCGCGCGCAAGGATGCCGAGGATGGTATTCCAACCTCCGAGGCGATCACCGAAGACCAGTGGAGCGAGCGCGAACAGCAGATCGCCGAAAAGGCTGAGCGGGTTCGCCGGGGTCTGAAAACCTGGATGAGCGCGACGTCCGCATCGGTGCGCAACTTCATCGCCGACTGCACGCCGGGCGATATTTATCCGGACCAGCTGAAAGAGGCGATCAAGGCTGAGGAAGCCGAGTTCCGCCACTACGAAGCGGACGATTCAACCGATGCACGGGCCCATCATGAAGCAACGGTGGTCGAGCTGGAAAGCTTCAAGCAGCGCTTTGGTGACCAGCTCCAGAAACGCACACCCGACATCAAGAAGAATGTCGAGCAGGCCATAGCGATCCTGATCTTTATCATGATCCTTGAAGGCTGTTTCAACGCGCTGCTCTTCAAGGACGCTCAGTCATCCGGCCTGCTGGGCGGGATGATGGTGGCCTTCGGTATTTCCGCCGTGAACGTCCTCTTCGGCGTAACAGGCGGTTTCTTCGGCCTGCGCAATCTCAATCACCCGGAACGCGGTATGAAGGTGCTTGGCGGCGTTGTCGCTGGCGTGTGTATCGCGCTCGGCCTGTTCACCAACTTCTTTGTCGCGCACTTCCGCGATGCGGTTGAAGTCGCGCTTCACGCGGCCATGGCTGAAGGTTCGCTGGCAGGCTTTTCGATGTTCGCGATTCCACCATCTGACGTTGTGGCCAGCATGTTCCCGAATATCTTCGGGCCCGACAGCCTTGTCGCTATCGGTCTTCTCCTGATCGGGCTGACTGTGTTCGCGATCGCCATGTATGAAGGCTATGACCGGATATCCGATCGCTTCCCCGGTTATGGCCGGGTCTGGCGCAAGGAACGGGCGGCCTATGAAAAGCGCCAGCAGGTTCGCAACGGCGTTCGCGATGACCTGTCAGATTTCTTCACCCGGTCACGAATGTGGTTCGAGACACAGCAGCAAAGGCACCTGGCGGCCAAGCGCGAGATCGAAAAGGCTATGAACCTGCTCGAGACCCGCCGCGATATCGCCGTTGAAATCGCCGCACGCGCCGGTGACCAGGAACGTTCGCTGAAGGTCGCGTACCGGCAGGCGCACCGTCGTGCGCGCAATGCCTGCCGCGACAAGCTGGGCGAGCAGGCCTCCGTGCCAGCCTATTTCGATGAGATCATCACGCCGAATATTCCGCCGCTCGACACGCAGAAAGAGCGGGATCAGGCGAATGCCGCGATCAAGGCGATCGAGAATAATATCCAGGCGCTGAACATCGTCCGGGAGTGGATGGAGCAGCATATCCAGCAGGTTCAGAAAGGCCTGTCCTCGATTGAGGAGCGGGTCGGCGGACACATCCAGGCGATGCGTGAGAAGCAGCACCGTCAGGAGCAGCAACAGCAGGCAAGAAGCGCCTAGTCAGACGGGAAGGAGTCTCAGTCATGGCAAGATCAAGAGAGAAGGGCCCGTGGTTCTGGCGGGGCATGATCGGCGCGATGCTGGCCAGCGTGTTTGGCCTCTTTGCCCTCGCAGCCTTCAGTGCAAGCCCGGCGCTCACACCGGAAACCGGCTGCCGGATGGACCGCAAGGACCCTGCCCACACCGTGGTGATGATCGACCAGTCCGATCCTTTCAATCCGAATGACCTGGACTGGGTGAGTGAGTTTATCGACAGTGAAGCACGGACACTTCCGCGCTTTGGGCGGCTGACGGTCGTCACCCCGAACTCGGCTGATCCATATGATGCGCGTATCGTCTACAGCCATTGTTCGCCAGGCTCTGCCGAGGACGCGAACCCGCTTCTGCAGAACCCGCGCATGATTGAGGATACATGGCGCGAAACCTTCTATGAGCCGCTATCCGACGAGATCGAAAAAGCACTCATGGACACGCGTCAGCCAAGCTCGCCGCTGTTCGAGGCGGTCTATTCGATTGCTGACCGTGCAGATTTTCAGGCCTCACGCGGCGATCGACGGATCATCCTGATTTCGGACCTCATGCAGCATTCCGACGAGTTTTCCTTCTATCGGGCGGGCACGGACCAGGACGCATTCGGCCAGACGCGCCTGGCTGATCAGGTGCCTGCGATGGACGGCGTCGAGATTGTCGCGCGTGTGGTGCCCCGGCAGGAGTATGACTTGCCGATGAGTGACGTGAAGCAATTCTGGCGGGACTATTTCAGCCAGACCGGCGCAGCCTTCAGCTCTGTGAACTGAGGGCGCTTCGGCGCGCAATTTCCTCGGGACATTTCAGGTGTCCCGTCCAGCATTCATGGACTGACGGCTGGGAAAGTCTGTTTTTCGTCCAATGCGAGACGCTCGCGCGGATACTCAAAGCATGACCCGCGAATGGATCTTGCGTGTATTGGAAAGCTTGCCCGTCTGGTGCTGGTCGGTTTTCCTGTGGGACGTCATCCAGATCCGCGCATGGTGGCATAGCCTGCCGCTTGAAACAGAAACCATGTTGCGGCTCGGCGTCGATCGGCGCGGGCGCATCCATGTGATCGACCTCATCGCCAAACAGGACGCTGTGCCCGAAACCGGGGCATCACGCCTGCTCGCGCGGGCATTGCGAGGCGACGAGTCCGATCTCTCCAGGCCAGCTGACAAGCTGCGGTTGCGCACGCTGACGCCACTCTTTCCGCTGATAACTGAAATCCAGACGAAGCCAGATTTCGCAGACAGCGGATAGGCAAAAACCTGTTTTAAATTAGAGGCATGGCGCCGCAACCCGACAAGGGTTGCGGGCGCACCTGCTGGTCATCAGATTTCGACGACGATCTTGCCGAAGTGTTTCTGGCTCGCCTGATGAGCAAATGCATCGGCGAGTTTGTCGAGTGGGAAGCTGTCGCTGATAACAGGCTTGATGCCATTTGCCTCGATGGCGGCAATCATATCTTCCTGCGACTGGCGAGATCCGACGGTAATACCCGAGACCGTGATGTTCGAGCTGAATAGCGCTGCTGTCGGTACTTCGCCGGAAATACCCGTCAAGACACCGATCAGGGAGATGTGGCCACCGATGCGGCAAGCGGCAATCGACTGGGCCATTGTGCCCGGTCCACCAATCTCGATCACTTCGTCGACGCCGCGGCCACCAGTGAGCGCCTTTGCCTTGGCGCCCCAGTCCGGGGTGTCCTTGTAATTGATCAGATGATCAGCCCCCAGCTCCTTGAGTTTCTGGAGCTTTTCATCAGACGAGGAGGTTGCGATGACGCGGGCGCCGGCTGTCTTTGCGAACTGAAGCGCGAAGATGGAAACGCCGCCTGTGCCCTGGGTCAGAACCCAGTCACCCGGCTTGATGCTGTTCTCGACCATCAGGCCTCGCCATGCCGTCAGCGCGGCGCAGGGGAGGGTGGCGGCTTCGGTGAAGCTGTAGCCTTCCGGCATACGGGTCAGCCCTTCAGCTGAGCAGGCAACGAGTTCTGCCGAGAAGCCGTCAATCCGGTCGCCCGGAACAGCCATCATCTTGTCGAGCTCTGGCGGGCCGTCGCGCCAGCCCGGGAAGAAGGTAGAGAGAACCTTGTCGCCAGCCTTGAACCGGGTCACGCCATCTCCGACTGCAACGACCTCGCCCGCGCCGTCCGACATCAGGACACGGCCATCCGGGCAGGGGATGCCGCCCTGGGCGACAACGAAGTCGTGATAATTGAGCGAGCTGGC